>NZ_JBHIMK010000026.1:0-23767 GCF_042194085.1 Bartonella sp. MU70NMGDW | reverse complement strand
GAAGTGATTTTATATGAAAAGATGTATGATGAAAGAATCTTATGGTATTCTGAGTTATTATTTTAATATGAAAAAAATCTCGATCAGAGCTATAAACTATCTAATTTTTCCTTGATAATCCGTTTTTAACTTTATTCTTGTTTATAAAAGCTTCAGTATCATAGTTTATCACTTCATAATATCTATTTTCACTCTTAAAAAACACACCAAAATCATTTAAATATATTTTTATGATTGACAATATAGATATTTAAGCCAACCATATTCGTATTAAAAAAATACTTTAAATGGGAGGAGGCATGCAAATATTAGAATAGATATTGTATCAATTTTTCAAAATAAATTTTCTTGAGCTTTATTCGGTTTGCTTTGCTATAAAGCAAATACTATTTCTATTCATCCGAATGCTCGTAATTGATAATTTGAATATATCTCCATTAACATCGCAACCTATTTTTGAACTCTGTATCTATAAGGAAAAAGTTTGTGCAGAAAAATACTCCATCAATCAGTTGTAACCCCTTTCCCGCTTCACGCAAAATTTATCAACAAAGTCCTATCTTTTCTGATGTGCGCGTACCATTGCGTGAAATTTCACTGACTGATGGCAGTGGTGAGAAACCTTTAAAAGTTTACGATACTTCTGGCCCCTACACAGATAAAGATATGATCATTGATATTACAAAAGGCTTGCCAGCAATTAGCTTGCCTTGGCTCTCTAAGCGGGATGATACTGAAACTTATCCTGCACGATTAGTTAAACCTGAAGATAATGGATTGGCTTCTGATAAAAACCTTACACCAACCTTTAAACAAAAACGTCCCATTTTACGAGCAAAAAATGGCAAAGCAATTACACAAATGGCTTACGCGCGCGCAGGCATTATTACCGAAGAAATGGAATATGTGGCTATACGAGAAAATGAAGGATTAGCAGTAAAAGAACAGCAAAATGTACCATCAAATGAAACATTTTCTGGATCAATACCAGAAATTTATACTGCCGAATTTGTTCGCAATGAAATTGCTTGTGGACGCGCCATTATTCCACAAAACATTAATCATCCAGAGTGCGAACCCATGATTATTGGGCGTAATTTTCGTGTTAAAATTAATGCTAATATTGGCAATTCAGCAGTGACTTCATCTATGGAAGAAGAAGTTGATAAAATGGTTTGGGCCATTCGCTGGGGAGCAGATACAGTTATGGATCTCTCAACAGGTCGAAATATTCATAATATTCGTGAGTGGATTATTCGAAATGCCCCTGTTCCTATTGGAACTGTTCCACTTTATCAAGCACTCGAAAAAGTACAGGGTATTGCCGAAAACCTAACATGGGATATTTTCCGTGATACTCTTATTGAGCAAGCAGAGCAAGGTGTTGATTATTTTACCATTCATGCGGGATTAAGATTACCTTTTATCCCTTTGACCGTTGATCGGGTAACAGGTATTGTTTCACGAGGTGGTTCTATTATGGCAAAATGGTGCTTGCAGCATCACAAAGAAAGTTTTCTTTATGAACATTTTGATGAAATTTGTGATATTGCACGCACGTATGACATCTCTCTTTCCTTGGGGGATGGATTGCGCCCTGGCTCTATTGCCGATGCCAATGATGAAGCCCAATTTGCAGAGCTTAAAACTTTGGGAGAATTGACAAAAATTGCTTGGAAAAAAGATGTACAGGTTATGATTGAAGGTCCTGGGCATGTCCCAATGCACAAAATTAAAGAAAATATGGAGCAACAATTAGATCTCTGTCATGAGGCGCCTTTTTATACTTTGGGACCTCTTACAACCGACATTGCTCCTGGTTATGATCATATTACATCAGCAATTGGTGCCGCTATGATTGGATGGTTTGGAACAGCTATGTTGTGTTATGTAACACCTAAAGAACACCTAGGACTCCCCGATAGAAATGACGTAAAAACTGGTGTGATCACTTATAAAATTGCTGCTCATGCCGCTGACCTTGCCAAAGGTTTGCCTAGAGCACAATTGCGCGATAATGCTCTTTCGCGTGCACGATTTGATTTTAGATGGCATGATCAATTCAACCTTTCTCTTGATCCGGAAACAGCCTGTGCCTTTCATGATGAAACAATGCCTAAAGAAGCCCATAAATTGGTACATTTTTGTTCCATGTGTGGACCAAAATTCTGTTCTATGCGTATTTCTCATGATATTCGTGAGGCAGCAGCAATAAGAAAAACAAAAGGGGAAGGTATGATCGCCATGGCCGAAAAATATCAAAAAAATGGTGATCTTTATATGGAAATCATTTCTCCTCAAAAAAAGAAAGTAAACAGTTGAAGAACATTCTTATCAAAGGTGCAGGTGTAGGAGGACTAACCGTTGCCTTTATATTACAGCAAAAAGGTGTTTCTGTTACTATATCGGCTCCCCCTCATTCTCCTATAGGAAGTGCTAGTTGGTATGCAGGAGGAATGCTCGCACCTTACTGTGAGAGAGAAAATGCGGAACAGATTGTTGAAGATCTTGGTATACAAGCTATACAGTGGTGGCGTAAAACGCTTCCCAACCTTGTCATACAAAAAGGCACTTTAGTGGTTGCACCTACACGAGATAGAGGAGAGCTTGAACGGTTTTCTGGACGCACGCATAATCACAAAACCATAGATAATATAGAGATAGCTCATCTTGAACCAGATCTTGCGGAACGTTTTAACTGTGCACTCTTTTATGAAAATGAAGCCCATATTGATCCTCGCAAAGCACTTATGGCTTTAAAAGAAAAGCTTCTCAACAATGGAGCGTGTTTTGTTGATGTAGAGACGGCTGAAACAAATTTTGATATTGTTATTGATGCGACAGGAATAGCACGTTTAGGAAAAGATAAAAATATACGGGGCGTACGCGGCGAAATGCTTCTCGTGCGCTGCACCGATATTAAAATTTCGCGTCCAATTCGTCTTCTTCATCCACGGTTTCCTCTCTACATTGTACCTCGACAAGATAATATTTTTATGATTGGTGCAACGATGATTGAAAGTGACTTTGATGGTGCAATCTCAGTGAGATCAATGATGGAACTGCTCAACGCGGCTTATACTTTACATCCTGCTTTTGCTGAAGCAGAAATTATTGAATCTGGCGTTGGTGTTCGTCCATGTTATCCTAATAACTTCCCTTCTGTGCATAAAGATGGTAACTTTATTTCTATTAATGGATTTTATAGACATGGTTTTCTGTTGTCTCCAGAAATGGCAAAACGAGCAATGGAATTGGCATTGGAATAAAGCATGCAAATATTTGTTAATGGTGAAACAGTCCAAACAGAAGTTATGACTCTCGGTCTCTTGCTTGAAGAATTGGGGTATGAAGGAAATTGGCTTGCAACTGCTGTTAACGCTGAAGTTGTTCCCATAGATGCACGAAGCCAATTTGTCTTGCATGAAGGAGATAAAATTGAAATTTTAAGCCCAATGCAAGGAGGCTAAAATTATGCTGAATCTTTATGGACGACAATTCTCTTCCCGTCTTCTATTAGGTACAGCGCAATATCCTTCACCAGCAATCCTTCGTGATGCTATTCATAAATCGAATACGGAAATTGTAACTGTTTCCTTGCGCCGTGAAACTGCAGGTGGAAAACAAGGTGGACAATTTTGGCAATTTCTTCAAGGACTTGGGGTAAAAGTGCTTCCTAATACTGCTGGTTGTTATACTGTTAAAGAGGCCGTAACCACAGCCCAATTAGCAAGAGATCTTTTTAAAACAGCTTGGATTAAACTCGAAATTATCGGTAATTCAGATACCTTACAGCCAAATATTTTTTCCTTAATCGAAGCAGCTCAAATTTTAAACAATGAAGGTTTCAAAATTTTTGCTTACACAACGGATGATCTCATTGTTGCTGAAAAACTTTTTGACATTGGTTGCCGTGTTATTATGCCTTGGTGTGCTCCTATTGGTTCTGCCAAAGGACCTCATAATACTGATGGATTGCGTTCTATCCGTGCTTACCTTCCGGATGCTACTCTTGTTATTGATGCCGGCATTGGACGCCCATCACATGCCGCCATTGCGATGGAACTCGGTTACGATGCAGTACTGCTTAATACCGCAGTTGCTAAAGCAGGTGATCCTGTCTTAATGGCTGAAGCATTTTCTAAAGCTGTTCAAGCAGGACGTATGGGATATAAAGCTGGCATGATCGAAGCACGCAATGTGGCAGTCCCTTCAACGCCAGTCATTGGAAAAGCAGTATTTTCATGAAACTGGATCCATTTTACCTCATCGTTGATAACGCTGATTGGGTTGAACGTTTGCTCCCTCTTGGCATCAAGCTCGTACAATTGCGTATGAAACATGAAAATCAACAAATAATCCGTCAACATATCAAGCGCGCAAAAAACATATGCAATAAATTGGGAGCACAATTAATTATTAATGATCATTGGGAAATAGCAATTGATGAAAAGTGCAATTTTATTCATCTGGGACAAGAAGATCTAAGCAATGCTGATCTTCACGCAATTCGTAAAAGTGGTATAAAAGTTGGTCTTAGTACACACGATGAACATGAATTGGATATCGCACTCTCTGTTAATCCTGAATATATTGCACTTGGTCCTATTTATCCGACAATCTTAAAAAAAATGAAATGGATGCCGCAAGGACTAGAAAAAATCAAACAATGGAGAAAGCGGATTGGTGCTTTACCTTTGGTGGGCATTGGTGGTTTAACACCAGAACGCGCAGTTGGTGTTTTAAAAGCGGGAGCAAATAGTGCTGCTGTTGTGACTGATATTATCCTCCATAAAAAACCTGAAGAGCGTGTCCAACAGTGGATAAAAGTGACACAAATATGGCGTTGATACCTTCCATTCTTATTGTTGCAGGCACAGATCCAACAGGAGGTGCCGGTATTGTTCGTGATATAGAAACCGCTGCACATTTTCAAATAAAAGCAAATTTAGCAATCACTTGTGTTAACGTACAAGATGATAATCGCGTTGCCGAAATCATTCCAATGCGTGAAGACCTCGTCGCTGCGCAAATGCGTGCTGCCCTAGAAGCAAATCCAATAAGCGCAATAAAAATCGGTATGATGGGGACAAAAGCAATTATAGAAGCAATCTGTAACGTACTCAAAGACTATCCCCATATCCCAGTTATTTTGGACCCCGTACTTGTCGCTTCATCAGGAGGAAAACTAACAACGGAAACAATCATCGACACGATGATCGATAAACTGCTTTCTCATGTTACTCTTTTAACACCGAATAGAGAAGAACTTGCTCTTCTTAGCCAAAGTCCATTGGCATCTTATGATGAGCAAGCAATACAACAAGCAAAAAAACTTTTGTCATTGGGAGCTCAATCTATTTTAGTAAAAGGGGGACATGCAGAGGGTCCTCTTGCAATTGATAGCTTCTTTGACAAAACTGAAGTCATAAATATTTCTACGCCACGTTTAAAAGGAACAATGCGAGGAACAGGTTGCATTCTCTCAAGCGCTATTGCTGCGCATTTGGCGTTAAATGAATCTATGACTGAAGCGGTAAAAAAAGCAAAAGCATATACCCACACATTACTTTTAAACCATTGTAAAAACAGTTTGTAAAGTCTTAGTATTTTTTCATATAAAAGTAATATTTATATATCTCATTAATATATTTAATATTTTTAATAAAAATTATTAAAAATAATATAATAATAAAAAATATACTTAATTTTATAAATAAAATACTATAAAAGTAACTTTCATTAATTATTAAATATAGAATATAATGATCAAAAATGTTATCATACCACTTGCATTCAGTAGAGAATTCTTTTATTATAAAGAACTTAGTCTGTTTAAAAATTTAAAATAGCGTAATTTAAACAAATTGTACATTTAAAGATGTATATAATCGCGAACACTCGCATTTTACGATTTGCCTTTTTTGTGAAAAGAGAGAATCCTATCAGCGTTCTTGTACATTAATGGCTAGCGAATACATTTATAAAACTTGAAGGATAATTTTGTTTGATCTATAGTTGCTAGATCATTAGAAAAAATAAAATGTTAAATCAAACGCCGTGCTCAATTTCCTATGAAGAACTCTTAAACTTTTATAAAGAAAGTGGTGCGGATGCTGTTCTGACAGATTTCCCTATTAATCGTTTTAAGCAGTCTGCTTGTTCAGAGAGCAAATTAATATCTGTCGTGAACATTTCTCATAATCAACAAACATCTCCCAAAACATCTCCCACCGTAAAATCAGATCATCGTCCGCTGCATAACTCTAGGGGGGCTATACAAAATGAACCCACAGCTATAGAGAGTGCAAACAATGCAAAAACACTTGATGAATTAAAATCTGCTCTCCTTGCATTTAATGGCTGTTCACTAAAATTGACAGCAAAAAATACCTGCTTTTCAGATGGAACAGCAGGAAGCCCCCTGATGCTTATAGGCGAAGCACCAGGACGAGAAGAGGATATACAAGGAATTCCTTTTGTGGGAAAAGCAGGAATGTTGCTTAATAAAATCCTCGCATCAATTGGCTTAACAAGGAATAATGTTTACATTGCCAACACTATTCCTTGGCGTCCACCAGGAAATCGTACACCAACACCAAGAGAAGTCGCCTTGTGCCGCCCTTTTATTGAACGGCACATTTATCTAGCGCGTCCTCGTGTACTTATAGCACTGGGAGGCATTGCTGCACAGCTCCTTACGGGATCTCAAAATGGGATTATCCGAACACGAGGGAAATGGCATATTTATGAAAGTGAGGATAATATAAAAATACCTGTTATGCCAACTTTCCACCCTGCCTACCTTCTCCGAACCCCTAGTCAAAAAAAACTTACATGGATAGACTTCTTAGAAGTAAAAAATCGCCTCGATAGCCTTTTGTAATTCTTTAATCTTCTTTGACTCTAAAATTAAAAACCTTCTTTAACTCTTAAAATATGAATGGGAAAAACTATGGAACAGCCAACAACACCTATTTATCGTTTGGAAGACTACCAGCCAACCCCTTACGTTATTCCTAAAACACAACTTTCCTTCCAATTGGCACCAACAAAAACCTATGTTACAGCCATATTGTCTATTGAGTCCCGTCACAATACAAAAGAATTAACACCTCTTGTTCTTTCTGGTGATGATCTTACTTTAATTTCCGTTTCTATTAATGATGAGACATTAGCCCCAAACACTTATAAAGTGACGCCTTCACGTTTAGAAATTACAACGCCACCAGCAGCTCCTTTTACATTGAAATTGGTTACGGAACTGAATCCTGAAAGCAACCGCCAACTTATGGGCCTTTATCTTTCAAATGGTGTTTATTGCACACAATGCGAATCGGAAGGTTTTCGTCGTATTACTTATTTTTACGACCGCCCAGATGTTCTTTCTACCTATAGAGTGAAAATTGAGGCAGATTCCCAAACAATCCCAATCTTGCTTTCAAATGGTAATCTGGTGGAAACAGGAACTTTAGAGAATAATCGCCATTTTGCCATTTGGGAAGATCCTTATCCCAAACCATCCTATCTCTTTGCTTTAGTAGGTGGAGATCTTGATAAGTTAGAAGATCATTTTACAACTGTATCTGGACGACGTATCGAGCTTGGTATCTATGTGGAAAAAGGAAAAACCAAACGCGCAACCTATGCAATGGATGCTCTTAAACGTTCCATGCGTTGGGATGAACAATGTTTTGGGCGCGAATATGATCTTGATATTTTCAATATTGTTGCAGTGTCCGACTTTAACATGGGAGCAATGGAAAACAAGGGACTTAACGTTTTTAATGATAAATATGTTCTGGCAGATCCTGAAACAGCAACCGATCAGGATTATAGAAATGTTGAACGTGTCATTGCACATGAATATTTCCATAATTGGAGCGGTAATCGTATTACCTGTCGCGATTGGTTTCAACTCTGTTTAAAAGAAGGATTCACTGTTTATCGTGATCAGGAATTTTCATCAGATCAAAATGTACGCAGCCTACAACGAATTGAAAATGTAAAAGCATTAAAAGCGACGCAATTTGCAGAAGATGCAGGACCTCTTGCGCATCCTGTACGTCCTCGTCAATATAGCCAAATTAATAATTTTTACACCACAACTGTTTATGAAAAAGGTGCCGAAGTTGTTCGCATGATACGGACTATTTTAGGACCCTCTCTATTTCGTAAAGGTACTGATCTTTATTTTCAACGTCATGATGGACAAGCTTGTACAATTGAAGATTTTATCGCCTGTTTTGCTGAAGTATCTGGTCAAGACTTTTCCCAATTCATGTTGTGGTATGAACAAGCTGGAACACCAAATGTAGAAATCGATAGTCATTATAGCGATGGTGTTTTAACAATTCATGCAAAGCAACATATTCCGGCAACCCCACAACAAAATACAAAAAAGCCCATGCTTATCCCTATATTATTTGGCTTGTTAGGACCTAATGGAGAAAACCTCACCTATGAAGCGGATACAGATATTCAATCAAACGTTATGCTTTTATCCAAGGAAAACCAAACGTTTACATTAAAGGGTCTGCGTGAAAAACCTGTTTTATCACTGCTTAGAGACTTCTCTGCACCAATCAATCTACAAACTCCATTCAATGAAAGCGAACTTATTTTTCTTGCACAACATGATGACAATCACATCAATCGCTGGCAATCTCTTAATCATTTAATGACGCAAGCTTTGATTCAAAGCATTCAAGATGAAACAAAAGCAAAAGAGGGTATGCCCTCTGCTTTGATAAAATTGATTGAAGCTATCGTTACAGATGAAAGTCTTGAACCTGAGTTTCGTGCATTTTGTTTAAGTTTACCGAGCGAAGTTGAACTTGCCCACACACTTGGTAAAAATATTGATCCAGAGCGTATTCATCATGTGCGCAATCAGTTTTTAGCTTCGCTCGCGCATACACATCAAGGGCTCTTCACAAAATTTTATGGGCAAATGCAAACTAAAGAGCCCTATTCACCAAACACTGTACAAGCTGGAAAGCGAGCATTAAAGAATATAATACTGGATTATCTTTCCATTACTGAGGCCAATCCAAATCGTGCTGCCACACAATATGCAACAGCTGATAATATGACTGACCGTATGGCTAGTATCGCTGTTCTCGTGAAGCGTTTTAATGAAAGTGAGCAGGCGCAAAATGCCTTAAATGATTTTGAAAACCGCTATCACCATGATCCTTTGGTCATGGATAAATGGTTCTCCATTCAAGCAATGGTTGCAGGGGCATCAACGCTCGAGAATGTTCAAAAGCTCATGCAACACCCGCTCTTTTCAAAAGATAATCCCAATCGTGTGCGTTCCCTAATCGGTGTCTTTGCCTCTAACAATCTCACGGGCTTTAACAGGATGGATGGAGCGTCTTATCATTTTCTTTGCCAAATTATTTTGGAAATTGACAAAAAAAATCCACAGCTCGCTTCACGATTATTAACAACGATGCGCTCTTGGCGACAATTAGAACCCATTCGACAACAAAAACTTGAAACTGAATTAAAAATGATTGCTGCTGCACCAAAGTTATCAAGTGATGTCGCTGATATCATCAACCGTCTGCTCACTTGAAACGAAAAAATTATTTTAAATCAATATTCTATAATATTTTTTAAATAAATTCTACAGACTATTCGATCATCATTAAATCTATAAACAGGCAATCTAAGCCTGTTTATAGATCATGTTTAAAGTGCCTTTTCCTTTTCATATTCCAAATTCATAGAAGTAAAATTATTTTTTTTAAAAAAAAGACTGGACAGAAGACTCCTGTTTTGATTCATTGCACTCGATGGGGTTACTATGAATATCGAAGCAGTTTTTAAATCACATTATTCCATAATTAAAGGAACTGGAAATGGCTAAATTGGACGCATATCATGCGCCAACGGAGGTGTATGCTGATTCAAAATCGAGCGCTCCAAGTCATAAAGCGCAGAAAAAACGTATTCATCTGCTTTCTGGCTCTGCCTATCAAAAGCTTCTCTTTATTGAGCCTTGGTTGCGTCGCTCACTTCCATTTGTCATTGTAGCATTTCTTATTGTACTTGCATCAATTCGTTTTGTATCACTCTATGATTGGCGTAACACGATTGATAAAAACACGCGTTCTACCATCACTCTCTTAGCTTCTCATATTACCAATACAATTAATCATGACTTACTGGCTGTTTCTCAGAAAGGAAAAGTCTCTACCCTTTCTCATAGTCATTTACAAAATATCCTCACCACTTTTCGTAATCAAGAGCTTATTAATCCTAGCACTCTGATCGCCATTATTGATCAAAAGGGAAATGTCTTAGCTTCATCTAGTTCAGAGATTGCTTTAGGTAAACCTTTGCAAGATTTTATCTCTGACAGCATTGCTTTACAATCTCTTGGTCAGCACATTGGAATTATGAAAATCACAATAGGAAAAGATGCCCCTGCTCTTGCTTCATTTCACCAAACAGAAAATGGGCAATATGGCGTATTCATTAGCGAAAAGATGCAAGATAGCGCCATGGAATGGCGGAAAATTCTCTCGTTAAATATAACTCTGTTCATTGGAACTAGTGGCGTTATCCTCGCTCTTCTTTATGCTTATTACAACCAAATTGTACGAGCACGCAAAACGGATCTTGTTTCAGAAAAAATTCAAAACCGTATTGATATGGCAATGATGCGTGGACGCTGTGGACTATGGGATTGGAATATGGCAAGTGGACGCGTCTACTGGTCACGAGCAATGTACGAAATGCTCGGCTATATCCCTCAGGATGCATTGCTCTCAATTTCCCAAATTAGCGCCATTATCAATCCAAATGATGCGAATTTTTTTGATCTTGCTCAGGAATTAATGAGTGGTAAAAAAAAGCATATCGATATTAACGTTCCCATGCGTCATGCCGATGGCCATTATGTCTGGATGCGTATTCGTGCTGAAGTTACTGAAGAAGAAGAACCCCATTTGGTTGGTATTTCCTTCGATATTAGTGAACAGCAACAATTGGCTGAACAAACAGCGCAAGCCGACCTTCGTATCCGTGATGCGATTGAAAATATTTCAGAATCTTTCGTCTTGTGGGATGCTGAAGGACGTTTAGTCATGTCCAACAGCAAATTTTGCGAATATGCCGCTATTCCTAAACAAATTCTACAATCAGGTATCCAACGTGCAACCGTCGAAGCCATGGCACGCCCTGCACTCAGTGAATATCCCCTTAAAGATGATGGTACTGGTAACTTAACCAGTATTCGCCAAACGGCAGATGGTTGTTGGCTCAAAATTAACGAACGGCGAACCCAAGACGGAGGATTGGTTTGTATTGGTACTGACATTTCTGAGCTTAAACAACAACAGGAAAAATTTGAAGACAGTGAAAGGCGTCTTTTTTCTTTCATTCAAGAACTCAAACGTGCTCGAGGAAGTGCTCAACAACGTGCCTCAGAAGTTGAAAAACTTAATAAAAGTCTCAAGGCAGAAAAAGAGCGTGCTGAAAGTGCTAACAAAGCTAAATCAGAGTTTTTGGCTAATATGTCCCATGAATTGCGCACTCCACTTAACGCTATTCTAGGCTTTTCAGATATCATGTTACAATCGACTTTTGGCCCTCTTGGTTCACAACGCTATAAGGAATATATGCATGATATTTACAATTCAGGAACCCATCTTCTAACCCTTATCAATGACATCCTTGATATGTCAAAAATTGAAGCTGGAAGATTTACGCTTGATTGTAAAAATACCGATCTTGAGCCCATCATTAGTGAAGCAGTACGGACATTAACGCCTCAAGCTCAAGAAAAAAATATTGTTGTTACAACAAACATTACGCCAGAACTTCATGCTGAAGTTGATGGTCGTGCTATGAAACAGATTTTCCTTAATCTCATCTCTAATGCCGTTAAATTTACGCCTTCTGGCGGAAATATTGATGTTTGCGCTTTCAAGAAAAAAAACAGCCTTATTTTTAAAATTACAGATACAGGTGTTGGTATTCCCCAATCAGCAATTAAAAAACTTGGGCAACCTTTTGAACAAGTTGAAAATCAGCTTACTAAATCTCACACGGGCTCAGGTCTTGGCTTAGCCATTTCACGCTCCTTGCTAGAACTCCACAAAGGAAAACTTGAAATTACCTCAAAAGAAATGAAAGGGACAACTGTAACGATTATAATGCCCATCACACAAAATTAAATTCCTCCATTTTGTTCTCGTTGTAGCAAAATCTGTTTCCGTTTGGATCCCCAACGATACCCTGAAATAAAACCATTTTTACGCACAACACGATGACAAGGAATGATAACAGCCAATTCGTTACGTGCACACGCATTAGCAACGGCACGAAAAGCGTTCGGTATACCAATACGGCACGCTAAGACTTCATATGAAATTGTTTCACCACATGGTATATCACATAATACTGCCCATACTTGTCGTTGAAAAACTGTACCATTTATATCTAAGGGAAAATTATATTTTTTGACCAACTTAGGTGTTTCTATCATGGCTATAATATGGGCAACTTCTCTCTTAAATGTATTGTCACCTACAACTTGTTGTGCATCACCAAAGCGTATCGTAAACCCCTGTAATAATTGCTCTATAGTGTCTCCTAACGCTATATAACAAATCCCTTTTTGAGACCTAGCCACCAAAAGCTTTCCTATTGATACATCTTTCAAACAGAATATTCTCGTTTGGGAAATGTTCAGCATTTTAGCCTTCTTTATATTTTTAAATATTTTAAAAAGTTTTGAACATCATCCATAAAGTAAAGAGAGAGTATTCACTATCTTTTAACAACAAACAAAATCATTCTGAAATTATCTCCTTAGCCATTGTATTAAAATACACTCTCGCCCTTTTATGAAATGGAAACATACATCGATTGACTTCCTTCCTACCCTAAAACGGAAACTTCAACCAGAAAAGATCTATCAACAATCTTGCTTTTTATCTAACAGATTCCAACTGAGACCATTTCATATGGTTTATTTCACAAGCTCTCTACAAACAAATCCTGCCCTGAATTCTATCATATACTCTAACAAAAAACACCTTAATGTGGTAAATTTTCATACCTTATATTAGAGCTCTAAACGGTAGTATTTTACGGATTAACAAGATAAACTTCCCATTTCATTTTACGAAATCTCATCGAACCATAAATAATAGCTTATGTTTTACAAGCAACAGAAAAAGCGCGCGTCCTCTTTAGGCAAACAACGTCATAAAACACAAAATATGCCGGCAATGGATTGGAAAGATGTTCCGGCTTTTTATTCTCCACAGTATGCTTAAATATTCTAATTTGTTGGAGCACTATTATTATTTTTTATCAAAGATCATACTTTTGATATACTGACGAGATGACTCAGCTCAAAAAAGAAATTTATCTTTAATTTTATGAAAAAAAGCATGGAAAAGGTATTTTAGTGCTTACTTTCTTTGTCACTTAACTTATAAAATGACTGTAGCCTCAGAACTGAAATATTTTACCCGCAACAATCGCGCACAGATATTTGTCATAGGAAAAAGCCATGCCCAAACGCACAGATATAAAATCTATTCTTATCATCGGAGCAGGACCTATTATCATTGGTCAGGCATGTGAATTTGATTATTCAGGCACTCAAGCCTGTAAAGCATTAAAAGAAGAAGGTTATCGAATTATTTTGGTAAACTCTAATCCTGCCACGATCATGACAGATCCAGATCTAGCTGATGCAACTTATATAGAGCCCATTACTCCTGAAATAGTTGCCAAAATTATTGCCCACGAACGTCCCGATGCCCTTTTGCCCACTATGGGAGGACAAACAGCTCTCAACACTGCTTTATCATTAAAGCGTATGGGTATTTTAGACCGCTATCATGTTGAAATGATAGGGGCCAATGCTGATGCTATTGATAAAGCTGAAGATCGTGCTTTATTCCGCCAAGCGATGGCAAAAATCGGTTTGGAAACGCCACGCTCTATGTTAGCCAATGCAACAGAACTAAAAGAAGAAAATCGCCGACAGCACGCAAAAACGCGTGCTGAACTTAAAGCAAAACTTTCTGGTGCTGCACTTGACAAAGCACTCGAAGAACTTGAGCGCAACTGGCGACATACCGAAACTGATCGCAAACAACATTATATCGCCCATGCAACAGCAAAAGCAGTTCAAGCTCTTGATGTTATTGGACTTCCAGCTATTATTCGTCCTTCATTTACCCTTGGTGGAACCGGTGGTGGAATCGCTTATAACCGCTCTGAATTCTATGAAATTATTGAACGTGGGCTTGAAGCTTCACCAACAACAGAAGTTTTAATTGAAGAAAGTGTTTTAGGGTGGAAAGAATATGAGATGGAAGTTGTTCGTGATAAGAACGACAACTGTATCATCGTTTGTTCTATTGAAAACATTGATCCAATGGGGATTCATACCGGTGATTCGATCACTGTAGCACCTGCTCTCACCTTAACCGATAAAGAATATCAATGTATGCGTAATGCTTCGATTGCTGTTTTGCGCGAAATTGGTGTTGAAACGGGGGGATCCAATGTACAGTTTGCTGTCAATCCTGAAAATGGGCGCCTCATTGTTATTGAAATGAATCCGCGTGTTTCTCGCTCTTCAGCGCTTGCCTCAAAAGCAACGGGGTTTCCCATTGCCAAAGTAGCGGCCAAACTGGCTGTTGGTTATACTCTTGATGAATTAAAAAATGATATCACGGGTGGTGCAACACCAGCATCATTTGAACCTTCTATTGACTATATTGTAACAAAAATTCCTCGTTTTGCTTTCGAAAAATTTCCCGGTTCATCACCTGTCCTCACAACTGCGATGAAATCTGTAGGAGAAGTCATGGCAATTGGACGCACTTTTCAAGAATCGTTACAAAAAGCACTCCGTGGACTTGAAACAGGACTTACGGGTCTTGATGAAATTGTTATTCCAGAGCATGCTGAAGGTGATGAAAAAAGTTCTATACGCTCCGCCATTGCAATACCAAGCCCTGATCGTCTACGCTACATTGCTCAAGCCATGCGCACAGGCTTACCCTTAAATGAGATTCACCAAATTAGCAAAATTGATCCATGGTTTTTAGAACAAATAGCCTCCATCATTGAAATGGAGCAGCGTATCCGCGTTCATGGATTACCCCAAGACTCAGATAACTTACGTATGTTAAAAGCTATGGGATTTTCAGATGCGCGATTAGCCTCCCTTACTGGAAAAGAACCCGATTATATCGCAGCTTTACGCAAATCACTGAATGTTAAACACGTCTTCAAACGGATTGACACTTGTGCCGCTGAATTTTCTTCTCCTACAGCCTATATGTATTCAACATATGAAGTTCCCTTTGCAGGTGTAGAGCACTCGGAAGCACACGTTTCTGAACGCAAAAAAATTGCTATTTTAGGCGGTGGACCAAACCGCATTGGGCAAGGTATTGAATTTGATTACTGTTGCTGCCACGCTGCTTTTGCACTGCGTGATGCAGGCTTTGAAGCGATTATGATTAACTGTAATCCTGAAACAGTTTCAACCGACTATGATACCTCTGATCGTCTTTACTTTGAATCTTTAACAACAGAAGATGTTATCGCTATTTTAGAAGCAGAACAGGAAAAAGGAGATTTGGTTGGAGTCATCGTTCAATTTGGCGGACAAACACCCTTGAAATTGGCAAGCGCTCTAGAAAAACACAACATTCCTATCTTGGGTACTTCACCTGACGCTATCGACTTAGCAGAAGATAGAGATCGCTTTCAAAAACTATTATTTAAACTTAACTTAACACAACCTCAAAATGGTATTGCTCACTCCATCGAACAAGCACGCCTCATTGCCCACGAACTAGGCTTTCCATTGGTTGTACGTCCCTCTTATGTTTTAGGAGGACGTGCTATGCAAATTATCCGTGATGAACGTAGCTTACAAAATTATTTACTTGAGAGTGTCCCTGAATTAATTTCAGAAGATATCAAAGTCCGTTATCCTAACGACACAACAGGACAAATCAATATATTGCTTGGTAAAAATCCGCTTCTCTTTGATACCTATTTAACAGAAGCAATTGAAGTAGACGTTGATTGTCTATGTGATGGCAAAGAAACACTGATTGTTGGTATTATGGAACACATTGAAGAAGCTGGTATCCACTCTGGTGATTCAGCATGTTCTTTACCAGTCCGTACGCTCTCAAATAAAATAGTTACTGAATTAGAGCGCCAAACCAAAGCATTAGCACAAGCACTTCATGTTCGCGGCTTAATGAATGTACAATATGCTATAAAAGGTGATACCATTTATGTCTTAGAAGTCAATCCCCGTGCTTCACGTACTGTCCCATTTGTTGCAAAAACGATTGGTCGCCCTATTGCTAAAATGGCTGCACGTATTATGGCAGGAGAAACACTTCATGATGCTCTTCAAGCTTATGGTGGATTACCTTCTTTGCAGAAAAAACAACATATTGCCGTCAAGGAAGCAGTGTTTCCTTTTGCTCGTTTTTCAGGTGTTGATACACTTCTTGGTCCAGAAATGCGTTCAACCGGTGAAGTTATGGGACTTGACTATGAATTTTCGCTTGCTTTTGCTAAAGCCCAACTTGGAGCTGGTGTAAAACTCCCTAAAGAGGGAACTTTGTTCGTTTCTGTAAGAGATGAAGATAAAAAACGCATCTTAAATCCTGTAAAACGTTTAACTGAGCTTGGCTTTTCTGTTGTCGCCACAAGTGGAACACAAAAATTTCTCACAGAACACCACGTTGAAGCAACAAAAATCAACAAAGTTCTAGAGGGACACCCCCATATTGAAGATGCTATTCGTAATCGCCAAATTCAATTGATTTTTAATACAACTAGCACTGCCAGTGCCATCTCAGACTCAAAATCATTACGTTATGCAGCACTCATGCAAAATGTTCCCTATTATACAACAATAGCTGGAGCCGAAGCCGTCGTAGAAGCGATCAAAGTACTCAAAAAAAGGCGCCTTGAAGTACGTTCACTACAAAGTTATTTCAGTTGAATTTTCTCTACTCAGCAAAATGTACACTGTTTTCTTATTTTTTCTTTATATAAAATTTGATTAAGACTTGCTTTTTGTTCTAAAGACTTTTATAGAGGTTTCATCGAATTTTCGGTTACGTGACTTTCTTTCCTGTGCGATCTGCACTTTTGACGAAACTTCTCCCACCTAATTTCGATCTACAACCGTATTGAAGGAATGAAAGCTTCAATACTCAATATAATTATATATTCTAAGGAGTTTCCTATGTCTACAGGAACAGTTAAGTGGTTTAATACAACAAAAGGTTTCGGATTTATTCAGCCTAGTGATGGTAGTGCAGATGTATTTGTACACATTTCTGCCGTCGAGCGTTCTGGTCTAAACAGTCTTAATGAAGGGCAAAAAATTTCCTATGATGTTCTTCAAGATCGTCGTTCAGGAAAATTTGCCGCTGGCAATCTTGCAGCTCTTTAAGGTTTAAGTTCTGCAATATTTTATTTAAAAATCTTCGTCTGTAACGACGAAGATTTTTTTTATTTTGTATGAAGCATCATTTTATCTTGTTAACATAAAAGGCTGCTTATCTCCTTTGCACAATTTATCAAACCTCCCTTATACTTCCTCAAAAACTTTCATAAAATCTACGAAGAGATTATCTTGTAAAAATCTCAAAAAAGATGAATATAAAGCCCGTGTAAGAGTATTTTGGAAGTTTTTTATTGCATACAATATAATCTCTTATAGAATATCCTTAAAGCAATAACCATTTGTTGATATAATATAAGGATTTAAAATTATGGCTTTTATTGCCGACAAACTGTCTCGTATCAAACCTTCTGCAACAATTGCTGCTTCCCAAAAAGCCCGTCATTTAAGAACATTAGGGCGCAACGTTATTGCTTTAAGCGCTGGAGAGCCAGACTTTGATACCCCAGACAACATCAAAAACGCGGCCATTGAAGCTATTCGAAGAGGAGAAACAAAATACCCTCCCATATCTGGAATTCCAGAATTGCGCCAAGCAATTTCTGCAAAGTTTAAAAGAGAAAATAATCTCAATTATGAACCAGAGCAAATTATTGTTGGAACCGGTGGTAAACAGATTCTCTTTAATGCATTGATGGCAACTTTAAATAAAGGGGATGAAGTCATCATTCCATCTCCTTATTGGGTAAGTTATCCAGAAATGGTCGCACTCAACGATGGTACGCCTGTCTTTTTAGAAACAAAAGCCGAATTTTCTTATAAACTCCAACCACAAGAGCTAGAAGCTGCCATTACCCCCAAAACCAAATGGTTCATCTTTAACTCTCCTTCAAATCCATCAGGTGCCGCTTATACACATAATGAATTGAAAAAACTCACAGATGTTTTAGTAAAATATCCTCATGTTTATATTCTTTCCGATGATATATATGAACATCTCACATATGAGGGTTTTACCTTTGTTACTCCAGCTCAAGTAGAACCAGCGCTTTATGAGCGTACACTTACAATGAATGGTGTTTCCAAAGCCTATGCGATGACGGGGTGGAGAATCGGCTATGCAGGCGGACCACAAGAGTTAATTAAAGCTATGGATACCATTCAAGGTCAGCAAACATCTGGAACAAGTGTCATTTCACAATGGGCTGCTGTTGAAGCTCTCAATGGACCACAAGACTTTATCGCTAAAAATAAAAGTATTTTTCAAGAACGCCGTGATCTCGTTGTTTCCATGCTCAACCAAGCTCCTGGCATTCACTGTCCAACGCCCGAAGGTGCTTTTTATGTTTATCCTTCTTGCACAGGACTTATTGGAAAGAAAACACCCAACGGTCAATGTATTACGAATGATGAAGACTTTGCCATAGCGCTTCTAGAAACAGAAGCTGTTGCTGTCGTCCAAGGATCTGCTTTTGGACTTGGATCAGCTTTTCGTATTTCTTATGCAACATCAGAAGAATTACTTGAAGAAGCTTGTATACGTATACAGTGCTTTTGCAACAGTTTAATTTAAAATTTTTAATACCATCTCTTGTGATCGTTTTTTTGCCGAATGTCAGTATAGGCGAGAAAATATCGGAAACTGTATCATGACCTGAATCAATCGATTCAGTAAAAATATCCATGAATAAACACGTGTAGATAAAGATCAAAAAAATCTAGCGATCAAATAAATGAATCGGTTTATTATCATGAAAGATGAAAAACCTTTTCTGCTTTCTCCATTCAATTTATAACTCTAAAAAAGATCGAGAACTTTTAAATACAATTGCCCTTATAATCAAGAGCCCTTACAATCAAATCTTTTTTATTTCTCGGCTTCTTCTTGGTCCTAAAATGAAGAAGAAGCCACCTCCCGTCGTTATGTAAACAATCCAGTTTCCTTTAAGTTCTATCTAATAACGACTTGATTTACTTCATAGGCTTTATGAACAAAACCTGCCTTAAATATTCACCTCACACTCTAATAAAAAGCACTTCATGTATAAAGTTTTAAATATTTTATATCACGTCCCTAAAAGACAGACTTTTATGCTACAACATGATAAATCTCTCTCAAACTCCTTATTGAATTGTAGTATTCTTAAAAAAATGTTGGATATCTACAAATTTCGAAATTTTTTCCTTATCATCCTCCCATATATTGCAATTTCTAGGAGCTCTTTCAAAAATAAAAAAAAGCCGGACATCTGTCCGGCAAATTTGGAAAATCCTCAGAGATAAAATCAATCTGATAGATCTTCGTAAGGGAACACTCAAGAAAATGCACTGGGAGGCAACATAATCAAGAGATAGTATTCTATGTCATCTTATAAGAAAAAGTACAATAAAGACTTAAGCGTATCTGCTATGCAATAAACACATAGCTTTAAATTTGTCTCCATCATGTACCATTCTTTTTAATTAAATATAAAAATGTAAGCTACACCATCACACGATTGTCCAGTTTTCAATATATAATAACTCTCACATTCGCTAGTATTCATAAAAAACATTTATCCCTTTTTCCAAAAGTATTTCTCCACACGGACTCCCCCCACTTTTAATATGCAACGAATAGTTTTAATTGATTCAATATAGGCAAATTTGAAACGAAATAATATTAGGGAGTCTCAAGTTATAGAACAGTTAATTATTCCTTATAAATTAAGGCATTAACATTAAAAAGACCACTGACGGGCTTTTAAAAAAATATAATCTCGAAAAGCATTTAATCTTGCCAAATTCTTTAAATTATAAGGATAACAAAAAAAAGTATCAAACGAAGGAATATCAACCATATCAGGAAAAAGACGCACCAAATGCTCATCATTATTGACGATATAATCAGGCAGCACAGCAATCCCAAGATCACGCATAAGCGCATTCTTTATTGAGATAATATTGTTGATTTGTAGAACTGAAACGCGCAATGATCCATCACTTCTACCAGCCTTTTCCAACCAATTTAAACCAGACAAATAAGGTGGGACAGGTTCACCGAACGAAATAATACGATGCTCATCGAGATCAGACAATTTTTCCGGCTTTCCATAATTTGCAATATACTTTTCCGAAGCATAAACATGCATATGAATTGTAAAGAGTTTTCTTTGTATAAGATCAGGTTGTTGGGGTTGATGTAAGCGAACAGCACAATCCGCATGACACATTGTCAAATCAAGCTCTTCATCGGAAAGCAAAAGCTGAACCTGCATATCAGGATAAAGACTAAGAAATTCTGGCATACGCTCTGCAATCCACCCTGCCCCCATTCCAAAGGTCGAGGTCACACGCAAGTGCCCCGTTGGTTTTGCATAGCTTTCACTTAATTGCAAACGTACACTTTCAAGCTTCATCAAAACATCATGAGCTGTACGATAAAGAGTTTCTCCCTGTTCTGTAAGAATCAAACCACGCGCATGACGTTGAAATAAGGATACCCCAACCTCTTGTTCTAAAGCCGAAACCTGTCGTGAAACTGCTGATTGAGATAAATGAAGTTTTTGAGCAGCATGCGTAAAAGATCCCGCTTCTGCTGCAGCGTGAAAAACCCTTAACTTATCCCAATCCAACGGTGGCGCCACAATTAATTCTACCTCTAGATTCTTTATGTTCTCAATGAATTACTAACGCTTAGGTATATCCAAAAACCGTTCTGCTTCCAACGCTGCCATACATCCTCTTCCTGCAGCTGTTACAGCTTGGCGGAATATTTCATCTGTTACATCCCCAGCAGCAAAAACACCAGCAATGCTTGTTGCTGTTGAGTCCGGTGCTGTCCATAAATAGCCGCCTCGTTTTTGTTTCAGCTGTCCTTCAAACAGAGAAACAGCAGGATCATGCCCAATAGCAATAAATATTCCCTCTGCATTCACTGTCATCTCGTGACCTGTCTTAACATTTTTTAGACGTGCCCCTGTTACAACAGCGCCCACTGCCCCCTGTGCAGGCAGCCCCACAATTTCTTCCACCACATGATCCCAAATGATACGTACGTTCTTGCAAGCAAGCAACCTATCTTGTAAAATTTTTTCTGCCCGAAACTGCCCCCGCCTGTGAACCACGCTTACACTTTTAGCCAAATGCGATAAATAAAGTGCTTCTTCAACAGCGGTATTTCCTCCTCCCACGACAATAACGTCCTTATCACGGTAAAAAAAGCCATCACATGTAGCACAAGCGGACACACCACCGCCCATAAAGGTCTGTTCACTTTCTAAACCAAGCCAGCGCGCTTGAGCTCCTGTTGCAATAATCAGGGAATCACAAGAATATTGTGTTCCTGAATCCCCATATAAAACAAAAGGATACTTCAACAAATCAGCCTTTATAATTGTATCATAGAAAATTTTTGTCCCCATATTCTCAGCTTGTTTCGCCATTTGTTCCATCAACCACGGTCCTTGAATGGGATCTGTAAAACCTGGATAATTCTCAACATCAGTTGTAATTGTCAATTGTCCACCCTGCTGCAAGCCCGTCACCAAAACCGGCTTAAGCATTGCTCTTGCTGCATAGATCGCCGCTGTATAACCAGCCGGACCTGAGCCAATAATCAGCAGACGAATATGTGATTGTACCATTAAATCCCCTTCACTTTATTATAACTTAATTATTCTATAAATGATAACGGAATGCAGCCTTTTAAAAAAATATTTTTCAAGAACTCCAATTATGTTATACATACTTTATTTTCAAGTTTTATGAAAAGGTCTGATTACAAATTTCATCAAGGCATGCTAATGTTAAGAATTAATCTTTATCCTATGAAGAGGAAAACGTAAATTCTTATGAGCACAAAACCATAATAAAAAGAGATACAAAGATAGGGAACGGTCATTTTTCAGTTTATTATCAATGTTTGTGCACGGTTTGCGTTAATCATGGCAGGAGCAATGCTTTTGCCAATTTTTGTGGATCTGCACGACAACAATCGTAATTGGATAACCTTTCTCTATTCTTGTGCCATAACCACCATGTTAGCAACGCTGATTCTTTTAGCAACTAAGGGAGCTACTTGTCGTTTTTCAGCACGGCTTGGCTTTATGCTCACTGTTTGCCTTTGGCTAACAGGAAGTATCGTAGGTGCCTTACCTCTTTATCTTTCTCCTCTTCCCATTTCTCTAGCAGGAGCGATTTTTGAATCTGTTTCTGGAATTACAACAACAGGCTCCACAGTCCTTTCTGATCTTGATAATTTATCGCGAAGTATTTTGTTATGGCGTTCTCTTATATGCTGGATTGGGGGTATTGGTTTTATCGGTTTAGCCCTCTTACTTTTGCCTTCACTGCGTGTGGGTGGCGTACGACTTTTTCATATGGAATCATCTGATAAATCTGAAAAAATATTGCCTCGCATCAACCAAATTGCTAACGGAATTATCATCGCTTATGTTGGGTTAACATTGGCTTGTATGCTTTCTTATTTTGCTGCAGGCATGAATTTATTTGATGCCATTAACCATGCAATGAGTACAGTCGCAACAGCTGGTTTTTCAACGCATGATGCTTCTTTTGGTTATTTTTCTGATACACCAGCCATCTTAATTATTTCAACAATCTTCATGTTGCTTTCTGCTTTGCCCTTCGTACTTTATGTTAAATTAGTCCTTCCTGGACACTCCAAACGCTTCCTTGACCCACAAGTGATTGTTTTTCTCCATATCGTTCTCCTTTTCAGCTTTGCTTTAGCGGCATGGCTACGGTTTTATGATCATCGCGCGTTCCACTTGATTTTCCTTGATGTCATTTTTCACCTTTCATCCATTATTAGCACCACAGGTTACAGCGCTGAAGATTATCAACTTTGGGGACCGTTTGCGCTTGGAATTTTCTTCATTGTTTCTTTTACAGGCGGATGTGCTGGTTCTACTTCTGGTGGCATGAAAATCAATCGCCTCATTATTCTTTGGCGTATTACACAAACAAATATAGAAAAACTTCTTTCTCCTAATGTCGTTGTAAAGGCCCGCTACGATCACTCAAATATATCAAACGATGTTGCTCAAGCCGTTTTGTTTTTTGTTTGTCTTTATATGTTTTGCCTCGTTATCGGCACTGCACTTTTGCTTACAACCGGTCTTGACTTTACCTCTGCCTTTACGGGAGTCTTAACCGCACTTTCAAATGTTGGTCCAGGCTTTGGAGATATTATTGGCCCCACTGGTAATTTCTCTACAATCAACGATAATGCTTTATGGATTTTAAGTTTTCTAATGTTAGCTGGACGCCTTGAAATCATAACAATATTCGTCCTTTTTATTCCCGCTTTCTGGCGTGAACAATTCTAATGCA
>NZ_JBHIMK010000259.1:0-1650 GCF_042194085.1 Bartonella sp. MU70NMGDW | reverse complement strand
TATTCTTATAAATCGCCCAAAAATACGATTTGCTATGTGTTATCGGTACCTTTGAAGGCTCTTCCAACGACAGTTAATCATGGTGATAATTTTTTCTTGGTTACCAAGCGTTCTCATTCACCTATTTCGTTTGAACCGCAGTTTATGGCTGGTTATACCCTTCAAGAAGGGTCGAGAGTGACAGTGACCATTGGAGGTAAGGACTTTGATTTTTTCACGAAAGATTCCTCAGCTTGGTTGGCTTCATCAGAGCTAGAAAAGCAGCTTGTTTCTGCTATGCGTGCAGGAAGCAATATGACAGTGAAAGCGATATCAAAACGAGGAACGCATACCACTTATACTTATTCCTTAAAAGGGATCACTGCTGCATTAAATGCAGCTCAAAAGTGCCATTAAGGTTTTGATAATTTCTAAAATAGTGATGTGAATTGGAAAGCAATGGCCATTTCCTATGACCTTAGACCAGTTGGTTCATGTTTTGCGCGAGAAACAGATAATGTGATCGTGAAGGAGAGTTCTAAGCTCTCTTTAATTGGTTTGTCGCAAAATGAGATGGTGCAGGCTTTAAAGACAGTTGGTGTACCAGAGCATCAAACGCGTATGCGTGTGCGTCAGCTTTGGCATTGGCTTTATGTGCGTGGCGTTTCAAATTTTGATGAGATGCTGAATATTTCTAAAGCAATGCAAGAAACACTTAAGTGTCATTTCTCCATTGCGCGCCCAGAAATTGTTGGAGAACAAATATCAAAAGATGGTACGCGTAAATGGCTCTTACGTTTTCCTGCACGTGGAGCTGGAAGGCCTGTTGAAATTGAAACGGTTTATATCCCTGAAGAAGGACGTGGTACTTTATGTCTTTCATCGCAAGTAGGGTGTACGTTAACTTGCTCTTTTTGCCATACGGGAACGCAGATGCTTGTTCGCAATCTGACTGCGGAAGAAATTTTGGCACAATTATTGGTTGCACGTGATTGTTTGGGTGATTTTCCTGATAAAAATAACCCTGATGGGGCAATAGTTCCCATTGAAGGTCGCAAAATTACCAATATTGTTATGATGGGGATGGGAGAACCTCTTTATAATTTTGAAGCTGTTAAAAAAGCTTTATTGATTGCTTCTGATGGTGACGGGCTTTCTTTATCAAAACGTCGGATTACGCTTTCAACCAGTGGGGTTGTTCCTGGAATTATCCGAACCGGAGAAGAAATTGGTGTTATGTTGGCGATTTCACTCCACGCAGTACACGATACATTAAGGGATATGCTTGTTCCCATTAATAAAAAATATCCGCTTGCTTTATTAATGGACGCTTGCCGTAATTATCCTGGTCTTTCCAATGCAAAACGAATCACTTTTGAATATGTTATGCTGAAAGATATCAATGATAGTTTAGATGATGCTAAGGGATTGATTAAGTTATTGAAAGGGATTCCTGCTAAGATCAATTTAATCCCTTTTAATCCGTGGCCAGGGAGCAATTATCAGTGTTCTGATTGGGAGCAAATCGAGCGTTTTGCTGATGTTGTTAATCAAGCGGGCTATGCTTCTCCTATTCGGATACCGCGTGGACGCGATATTTTAGCGGCATGTGGACAACTTAAATCAGCTTCAGAGCGTTTACGGAAATCTGAACGTTTGCGACTTGAAAAT
>NZ_JBHIMK010000258.1:0-1652 GCF_042194085.1 Bartonella sp. MU70NMGDW | reverse complement strand
ACTTTAAAAAATGTAACTGTCACTCAAGCAACCAGTGCCATAGTTGCAGATGATCACTCGACAATAACAGTCTCTGGGGGATCATTTGATGCAAAAGATTCGACAATATTTGCTCAAAATGGCAGCGCCATTATTTTAACCAACAATGCGCAAATTACATCATCTGATTCCAATGGACTCTATGCAAAAGCCTCAGGCTCCACCATCACAATGACCGGAGGAACTGTAACTGGGAGGGAAGCAGCATTGGCTGCTGCAGACGGTGGACACATTACGGTCACAAATGTTGCTCTAAAAACAACAGATGGTGATGGTATCGGTGCAAGTGTTGAGGGCAAAGACAGCGTAATTAAATTATATGGTAAAACAACACTTAAAAATGCTGTAACAGGGCTTTTTGCAGATGACGGTGGTAAAATTACTAGTGAAGATCTAATGATGATAGGTAATGAAGCCATAGTAGACATTTCTGCTACAGGAGTGTGGGCCGACAATGCAAATAGCGAAATCAATTTAAACGGCAAAACAACCCTTGAAAAAGTTGTTACTGGCCTTGTTACATCCAATGGTGGCAAAATCTTTAGCAAGGATATAACGATAATTGGTGCTGAATTCAAAAGTAATGAGATACCCGAAAGAAGCAGCATTGGTGTAAAAACAAATGATATGGGTAGCAAAGTTGAATTAAAAGGAAAAACAGCCATTAAAAAAGTTGATATTGGCCTTTCTGCATTCGATAATAGCACAATTAAGATGATCAGTAACTCCACTGATGCATCACGGGATGGGATAAAAAGCCAAATAGAAGCAAAAAAAGTTGCATCACTTGTAGTGGGTGGTGGGCATATTGATTTAACAGATGTTTCTGCAACAGCAGAAGTTTCTGGTTTGCAATTCGTAGCTCGCCCTACTACCAAACAAGATGAGCTAAATGATCCACAAAAACATCAAACCAATGAAATCAATTTAACCAATGCAGATATTCACGTTAAAAATGGTACAGGAATTCTCATTGGAGCTTTCACTAACGCTAACATTAAAAATAGTGCTGATCTGTCAATTGGTACAGTTAATCTCACAAATTCGGAAATCCATGCCGACGTGTTATTAGGGGACGGTCTCTTTACGAAAGAAAAAAGCTTTTGGGAAGAAGATGATATTACCGAGATCTCCAACGGCACCTTCACATTAAGCGCTGATCATTCAACTTTAGAAGGCAGAGCAAATATTTCTAAAGACAGAAATGTACGTTTTGATCTAAAAAACAAGACACAATGGATCGTAAAAACCAGCGCAACAGAACTCAATGATGATGGCAAACTGCTTGATATTGCTCAAAGATCTCGTTCTGATGTTTCTGTACTTAGTCTCAACAACAGTTCTATTGTTTTTGATGGACTGGTAGACGATCATTATCACACATTGCATATAGGATCTGGTAAACCAAACACAAAAGCAGTCTACAACGCCTCTGGTGACGCAAATATTTACTTCAACATTGCTTGGAGTGATGGCGTAGCAAGTGCCGATCAAAAAACCGATAGACTTCTGATCCACGGTGATGTCTCAGGCTCCACAACAGTTTATATCAAAAGCGATACAGGGGATGAAAGTAGTGTAATAAATGCCTCTGATCCTTCCAATATAGGTGG
>NZ_JBHIMK010000257.1:0-1663 GCF_042194085.1 Bartonella sp. MU70NMGDW | reverse complement strand
ACAACTTAACACCCCTCTTCCTCCCAACTTCCCCTCCATTCACAGCACTCTTTCCCCCATTTATCTCACCCCATTCCACACCAGACAAAAGCCCAACATGACCCCAAAACACGCACAATGCATAAATCCACAAATCCTGCGCATCATTTTACGGATATACGTTTTTACGCTTTTGCACATTCACAGAATGCAACCCAATGAAAGGTTCACCACTCCGCAGTGCTCTATAAACAATGCTCTACAATTTAACTTCTTACCCAACACCCCCTATAAACTTCAGATCACCTACTCCTCAAACGACAGCACTTCATCAGACCAGACAAGGAAATCAAGCCTAAATATTCCTCACACTCTAAAAAACATCTTGATAAATTGATATGCCTGATATCACCGCCCCTCCAAATAACGCCGTTTTATGACATATTGATTTTTCTTGCCAATTTTCTGAAATTACTTTACAAATTTAAAAATGTTTTTGATCGTCTACGCAACGATCAATAGGGAACTAAAAGCCCTAAATCCGAGCGTACAATTGAGCCTACTTTTGTGGGTATCCCGGAATTCCGGGAGTTTTTGCTATGTCCAGGTGCTTTAAGCACTAAAAGCAAAAAAACTGACTCGGATTCAGTACTTTTAGACTCCCGGAATACCAATGCGAGGGCGCTCGCAACCGGAGGGGGGGCTTGAAGTGCCAACTAAAAATCAAAATTTTATCGACATTCTGATAGGCAAAAGAATTCGCCACAGACGCATTTCAATGAGCCTTTCCCAAAAAGAATTAGGAAGCCATTTAGGTGTCAGTTTCCAACAAATCCAAAAATACGAAAAAGGCTTCAATCGTGTAAGCGCAGGGTGTTTACTCAAAATCGCCCAAAAACTAGATGTTCCCATAAGCTTTTTTTATGCAGACATTGCTACAAAAGAAGATATCTCAACAAAAGAAAATACCCCACTCCGTGATCAAGAAACCTATAGCGAAAAAGAACACACTCTTTTGAAAAACTTTAGAGACCTCCAGCCAAAAAAACAAAAAGCAATCTTGTGGTTGATTTCTGATTAGGAAAAAGAGCAACAATTAACATACCCCCGCCTAAAGTTTCCCATACCTGATATCACCATACCTCCAAGAGTGATGTTTTATGGCATATAAGATAATTCACACTATAGCTTGTTTTCTGTTTCCATTATTGCGTCAAGCCAAGCTGATTGAGGATTAGCAGCTGAGTTTTTAAGTTTGACTATTCGTAGCAAAGCGGAGTTAAACAAAAATGACATTATCGCTCAAAACCATGCCCCCTATTGAGTTTACGAGACGGTAGAACAGTGTCAAGAAAACAAAGCCCCGAAAAAAAAACAAAAATATGAGCGGTTAAGTAAAAATCAAAAATTGAATCTATAACGTTGAAAAAGCTGCTCTATGTTAGATTATCTCCACGTCCTCTAAACCTCAGAAAAATGATTTAAAACATTTGTTTTATTGATGAGCCAATCATTGAGAACGAATAATAGACAAAGAACGGTTCACCAATATCCTGATAGCCAATAAACAGAATAATCCACTCAATCCAGAAAAAAGGAACAACTGCCCAGCCGAAGTGTGACCTAAAACAAACGCTCCAACAAAGGGCGCCACCAACATAGCTAAATTTTGTATAGACTGCAC
>NZ_JBHIMK010000256.1:0-1669 GCF_042194085.1 Bartonella sp. MU70NMGDW | reverse complement strand
GCTGGCGGTGAAAATCGAAGTGGTATGAATCCTGGGGTCGCAGGTTCGAATCCTGCCGTAGACACCATCGTATCAATCAAATTATTCTTTGTGCGCAATATAGGAATATAGGGAAGCATCATGAAAAAAACTTTACATATTTTAGGATTTTTCACCGCTTTAAGTTTATCAATCTTCAGCTCAAACAATAGCTTAGCTGGTTCTTTTATCATTGAGGTACCAGACAATCCCGAGCCAAAAACAGAGACCATTACCTACCAGTGTGATACTGAAACAGGTAAAGAGCGCGTTGAGGCAGTCTATCTTAATGCTGACAATATTTCGTTGGTTGATTTCAAATGGAACGGTGATCGTGTCATTGCTGCTAATGTCATCGCGGCGACAGGAGCAAAATTTGCAGGAGCTCAGTATATCTGGTGGGAGAAGAACAAAGAAGTCATGCTTTATGACCTTTCTCAGGATCCAGAAGAAAAAAAACCTATCCTCTGTAAAGATGAGTCAACATTATTATTTTAAATAACACGGGAAATATTATGAAAAAAATTTCTTTTACTAAACAATTTTTCATTACTTTAAGTGTGTTCCTCCTAGGTTCAATTAATGCATTAGCAAATTCTTTAGTCATTGAAGTACCAGATGATCCAGAACCAACAACAGAGACCGTCTCCTATCAATGCGATATGGGAACAAGCAAAGAGCATGTTGAGGCAACTTATCATAATGCTGGCAATATTGCGCTTGTTGATTTAAAATGGAACGGTAAGCGCATCATTGGTTCTAATGTAATTGCCGCTTCTGGAGGAAAATATGTAGGTGGTCAATACATTTGGTGGATAACTAAAAATGAAGCCATATTTTACGATCTTATTGATGATCCAAAAGAAGAAAAGCCCATCCACTGTGTAGAAGAAAAAAGCATAGAATAAGGAAGGTTCTTACATTTCAAGAACCGCGCTGGCTCTCATCGCTTGATGTTCCTTCTGACGTGGGTAACTTTTCCTCCGTCTGGTTTAATAAAAGAGCCAGCGGTTTTTCTGACTGTTCTTCTGAATGATGTCGATAAGCTGCTGTATGTGAGAGCAACATAGAAGCTACCGGTGCTGTTAAAAACAAAAAAAACATCAGCAACACTTCATGAAAAACAAAATAATGGTCCACAAATATTGAATAAAGAAATGAAGAAATAAGAATGCTACCAACACCCCAACTCGTACATACTGAAAGCATATGCAAACGCTGATAAAAACTGGAAAAACGCACCAAACCTATCGTTGCGATCAGTGTCAATCCAGACCCTAATATTAAGAAAACCGTGATAGCAATAGCCACCAAAAGCGATACGTCATCTTTCATTCAATAATCTCCCCCCGCATAAGAAACTTCGCTAAAGCGATGCTTGATACACACCCCAACAACCCAATAATGAGAGCAGCAACAAAATAAATGGTTGTTCCTGAACGGATATCGAATGTAAGAAACAAAAGAACAGTGGTTATATAAAGAGCATCCAAACCAACAATTCTATCCTGTGCCCGTGGACCACGAATCAACCGAAACAATGCGAAGATCACCGCCAAACTTAAAAAAAACTGTGAAAAGAAAAGCCCCCAATAAAGGATCACCATACTCATAAGAAAATCTCCAAAAGTAATTGCTCATACCGTTGTTT
>NZ_JBHIMK010000255.1:0-1673 GCF_042194085.1 Bartonella sp. MU70NMGDW | reverse complement strand
CAGAAACATTAGATCATTGGGGGGATCAGAGCTATTTTAATTTCACGTTTATCACGGCTGCTACAAATTTTATTTACGCCGTGAGGTTAATCCGCATATTATCGAATTAGAAATAATCTCTTTATGAATAACACATGAGGAGAAGCTTTATAGGTGGGCAAGGATGAAAGGTAGGATTATTGGTCAGGATCAAGGAGATTACTTCGTTTCAGGGGCTGATGGTAAGCGTTATCAATTTACGAGTTGGGATTGGTTAGGAAAAAAACCACCAAAGGTAGGGGATACCGTTGATTTTGTATATGAAGATAATGTTGTTAAATCTGTTCTCCCTCTTTTGAGTAAATCGCAGTCAGAAAAATCAAGATTGGCGATAGCACTTGTTTGTTGGTTTTTTGGATGGTTGGGAATTCATCGCTTTATGGCTGGTAAAGTCGGAACGGGCATTGCAATGCTTCTTATAAGCCTACTAAGTATACCATTTACTTTTGGGGTAGGGATACTTTTAGTAACTGGGCCTTGGTCATTCATTGATTTTATAGTTATTTTATCCGGATATTTTAGGGATGAAAATGGGGATAAAATTATAAATTGGTAGAAATTTTAGAATAATATAAAATGTAAAGAGTGAGGCACTTTCTTTACTTTTAATGTTGTCAATATATTAATTTAATAATGTAAATTATTTTAATATATGTCTTTAAATGTGAAATATTAAAGAAAATTATGAATATTTAAATAAAACTATTGAAAAAGACTGTACTATTTCATATGAAAAAAGCAAAGGTGCAAATCGAACAGCGTGCTTTGTATTACCACTTGTAATTGCGGGAATTTTAAGTTGTTGGGGAATTTTTAGCTTTTTAAATTGTCATATATCACGGTGAATACAGACTGTATTCATGCAGTGATGTTTATTCAACATATTATCATATTAGAAGAAAAGCTTCTTTATGAATAACAATTTTATAGGTGGTGAAGATGAAAGGTAAGATTATTGGTCATGATCAAGGAGATTATTTCATTTCAGGGGCTGATGGTAAGCGCTATCAGTTTGCGAATTGGGATTGGTCAGGAAAAACGCCGCCGAAAGTTGGTGACGTCGTTGATTTTGTGTGTGAAGGGGATACCATTAAATCTATTTTCCCTATCTCAACTGAAGGTCAGTCACAGCAATCAAAAGTGACGTTAGCGGTCGTTTGTTTTTTTCTAGGTGGACTAGGAATTCATCGTTTTATGGTTGGTAAAGTTGGAACTGGTATTGCAATACTTCTTATAAATATAATAAGTGTAATAAGTATAATAAGTATAATACTTATGCCGGTAGGGCTTATAGGAATTTTTTTGATAATTACACCTTGGGTATTGATTGATTTTATAGTCATTTTAACAGGAAATTTTAAAGACAAAGATGGGTGTAAAATCACAAGTTAGTGGGATATCCAATATTTGTAATACAAAAAGTGGTTCATTCAGCTTACTTTGATTGTATTTAAGGGGGGGGATAAATTGGTGATAACAAATTGTTTGAGTGTATAGATTTGGTAATGAGGTATTAATCAAAATCGTGCATAGTTGGGCAAAATATTAAAAAATTTGTGCTGTAAAGACTGTGCTATTTTATGTGGACAAAGCAGAAACGTCGATCAATCAAAGTACGCTTTGTACTACCTCTT
>NZ_JBHIMK010000254.1:0-1675 GCF_042194085.1 Bartonella sp. MU70NMGDW | reverse complement strand
AACTAGGTAACAAACCAGATGAAAAAATACGAATTTACTGATGAAAAAATTGTGTTTGATGGAAGAACTCTTCACCGAATTAGAGCATTAAGAGACTTTGAATATGTCAAAAAAGGTGACCTAGGCGGTTTTATTGAAAAGGAATATAACTTAGGTCATAAAGGTAATTGCTGGGTTTATGATAATGCCAAGGTGTATGATAACGCTCATGTTTATGACAATGCACGCGTTTCCGATGAAGCACGTGTTTGCGGTAATGCAGAGGTTTTCGATTGTGCACGTGTTTTCGATGAAGCGCGTGTTTACGGTGAGGCAGAAGTTTACTGTGGGGCAGAGGTTTACGGTGAGGCAGAGGTTTACGGTGAGGCAGAGGTTTACGATGATGCACGCGTTTACGATGAAGCACGTGTTTGCGGTAATGCAGAGGTTTACGGTTGTGCCAAGGTTTTTGGCAATGCCAAGGTTTTTGGCAATGCACAAGTTTACGGTGAGGCATGCATTTACGATAGGGCGCGTGTTTACGGCAATGCGCAAGTTTACGGTGATGCGCATGTTTATGGTCATGCAAAAATTTACGGTGATGCATGTGTATGTTGGGACGACTGGATTAATGACAATAGAAGAATCTCAACTAGGGAACAAACCAGATGAGAAAATACGAACTTACTGATGAAACAACTGTGTTTGATGGAAGAACTCTTCACCGAATTAGAGCATTAAGAGACTTTGGATATGTCAAAAAAGGTGACCTAGGCGGTTTTATAGAAAAAGAGAGCAACTTAAGCCATAAGAGAGACTGTTGGATTTTTGGCAATGCACACGTTTACGGTGATGCCAAAGTTTATGATGATGCGCGGGTTTATGGGAATGCACGCGTTTATGGCAATGCACAAGTTTCTGATTATGCCGAAGTTGGTGGTGCTTATGTTGGAGATAATGCCAAGGTTTTTGACTATGCGCGGATTTATGGGAATTCTGTTATAGGGAAAAGTGTACACGTTTACGGAAATGCTAAAATTTACAATCAAGCATATATTTGCTGTCGTGTAAACATTGCTGGAAATTGTAAAATTAGTGGCTCCACCATAATCGAAGAACGTGAGAAATAGTAATCATGGAAAAAAAATATGAACTTACTGATGAAACAATTCAGTTTGATGGATACCTTACGCTTTACCGCATACGTGCATTAAAAGATTTTGGTGATGTTAAAGCAGGCGACCTTGGCGGCTTTGTAGAGTATGAAGACAATTTAAGTCAAAAAGACGATTGCTGGATTTATAATGATGCCAAGGCGTATTGTTGTGCCAAGATTTACGATAGTGCTAAGGTTTATGATAAAGCACAAATTGGTAATTGTGCCGAGATTTTTGGCAATGCAAAAATTTATAATAACGTCAAAATATATGATGGACATATTTTTGGACACACGCAAATTTATGGAAATGTGATTATTTATGCCGATTCAAGAATTTATGGCAATGTAAAAATTTATGATAATTCAGAAGATTGTAAACAAACTATGACCGCCCAGAACGGCGACTCTTCAACAAAAGACGACATTCCTTTCTAGCAACACAAACCAACTTTTAACACAAGCGTGATTCACGCCACGGGTGAATTGCGCGCAATGTAGGAAATCAAGATGACAAATTCCACTTTTTTAAAAGAAATG
>NZ_JBHIMK010000253.1:0-1678 GCF_042194085.1 Bartonella sp. MU70NMGDW | reverse complement strand
CTCACCCTCATGGCTAAAAATAAGGACAGGCTCGTTGAGGGGAAAAACTTGGTTGTCAGCATCAGGGGCTGTAACAACCGCCCCAATGGTGGTCTGATCAAATGTTGCTAAGGGACGGGAATCCTCACCAGCCTCTACAATGCGTATCCCATGATTAAATTCTATTGTCATTTTGCTCTCCAAATCAATGAAGAGACTGTAACAAGCATCACCATGCTCCATAAGACTGACACTGTCAGTCAAAAAGCTCTTTAAAGGGCTTTGAAAGATCTTCAAAGGGGGCTTTAAAGAAAGAAAATCATATAAGCTCGCTTATACAATAAGCACCATTTGAATTGTGCTCTCTTTGATTATGTATTTAATCTTTCCACAATCTTATGAGGACAGCGCCATCAGCACCAGCACCGCTGTAATGCCCATCCCCGTTAGCACCAGCACCTCCACCCCCAAAACCACGCCCTGCTTTTCCTGAAGTATGGTAACCATCTCCCGTTCCTCCAGCGCCACCCCTTGATGTATCGCCCCCAGCATCACCTCCGTTACCACTCATTTCTGCATCAATTCCTTTCGTTCCAGCATAACCATTTCCGCCTTTGGCAAGTCCTAAGAGACCATCTGTTGCCCAACCAAAGTTCCCGCCAACTCCTCCAGTACCACCAGAACCTGAGTAACGGGATGATGGGCTGGAATAATAAGCACCTCCACCACCTTTTCCTCCTGTAGCTGTCATAAAATTTTTGCCAACGGTTGTTGTGCCTCCAGAATTTCCTGTCGCACCATGCTTTGCAACAGAAGTTCCTCCTTTACCAATGATGATATCCTCATGCCCGTTTAAACTGGCTTTATAGCCGTACCACACGGAACAACCTCCACCTCCTCCACCGCCGCCTAAGCAATAAGACCAAGAGCAACCACCACTACCGCCGCCACCCCAGGCTGTAATTTCGACTTTGGTTTTATCCGTGACCCAGTTGGGCCATTCAATTTTCCCATCTTGCGTATAAAGCAATTCAGCATCGGCAATAATGAGTTTATTAATCAAATCTTTTTTGATGTTTTTAATTTCCTGCTTGAGAATATCTATTTCTGATTTCGTATAAACAAGTTCTCCATCGACTCTCAAAGGTCCTTTAAGTGAGCTTCCGCTTGTACTTAAGTTAGTGATCATTTTGTTATTATGGGTAATATTCAATGATGTGTTTCCCAACAGTTCTAAGCCACCACTCATAGTGACTTTGCTGGTAAATTTATTATAACTTTGCCATTCATTTGGGCTTGTGAGGCGACCATAGCTTGTGAGATCTTCGTTGATCTTAGCTCTAAAATCATCAAGTCCCACAATATCTTCGGTTTTATGTTGATGAGAACCAAGCAAAGATACAGCACTGCCAAAGGTGAAGTTATTATTGCTTGATTTATAGAGAACATAATTATTGGCGGCATCTTTTGCCCCCTCGATATCACTTAAATCAGCAAATGAGAAGGTTTTATCCGCTGCCATTTTGCCCTTCAAGGCTGCTTCAAGATCTGCGACATCACTTATTGTATGCGTGTGTTGTAAAGGCGCTTTTTGGTCTACCTTGTCCTCAACTTCCATTATCGCTTGATCAATTTTGGTCAAGTTTTCCCGCAAGATTGGGAATTCAGAACTGATAAAGCGTCCTTCTTTAGGCAATTC
>NZ_JBHIMK010000252.1:0-1680 GCF_042194085.1 Bartonella sp. MU70NMGDW | reverse complement strand
TTTTCTTTAGCAGGCGTGATTTATCCAGATTTCAAAGGTGGTCACGGACAAATCGAATATTTGCGACAAATAGCGCATATGGGACCTCACATTCTTGTGACTGGTCAAGGCAAAATCTTAGGTAAGTTTGTCATTCTTTCTGTAGAGGAAAAGCAAAGTGTTTTTCATCATAACGGCACCCCCAAAAAACAAGAATTTACGATAAAGTTGAGAGAATATGGTGAAGACCTATGAGTGATCTTTATATGACCAAAGATGGTGATATGGTTGATGCCATTTGCTGGAAATACTATGCAAAGGGTCAACAAGCCCTTGCTGTTGAACGCGTCTATGCAGCTAATTTTGGGCTTGCAGACTATGGACCCATTTTAAAAGCAGGCATCACGATACTCTTACCAACCCTCCCCTATCCGAAAGCTACACCAGTAATCAGAATTTGGGGTAGCAAATCATGAAACCTTTTTGCATGGTTCTGGCAAATGGAGAAGACATCACAAAAACTCTTATGGATTATGTTTTGTCGATTGAAATTACCGATGAAGCAGAAAACAAAAGTGATCGTATCACTATAGAGCTTGATGACCGTGCGCGTGACAGTGATAACGGCTTTCTTGATATTCCTCTTATCGGGACAGTCATTTCTGTAACTCTTGGCTATGAAGGCGGAAAAAACCGCGATATGGGAGCCTATCTGATAGACGAAATCTCTGTAAGCAGCCCACCACAAAGCTTAAGCGTGACAGGGCGCGCCGCATCAATGAACACGTCTTACAGAACCCCCAAAAGCCAATCCTATCACCAGCAAACCCTTGGCAGTATTGTTCAAGAGATAGCAGAGCGTAATGGCTATACGCCAAAGGTTGATCCTTCTCTTGCAAAAATCGTTGTGCGACACATTGACCAAACAGCTGAAAGCGATATGGCTTTTGCTACACGCCTTGCAGAAGAATATGATGCGGTAGCAAAGCCCGTTGATGGCAAACTTGTGCTCGCCAAACGGGGTGAAGGCAAAGCCATCACCGGTGAAACACTCCCCATAGTTGTTATCCATGAAAAACATTGCACCTCTTGGGATTTTAAATACAGTGCGCGTGATGAAGCAGGTGCAGCCAATGGCTTAGAAACAGATGTGGGAGACGACCAAAAAGCCGCGGCTGATGCACGAGAACCAGAAGAGATTGATGATGATGAAAACTTTATCCATATGGATGACAATGACAGAGCAACACCACCATCATCTGAATCGGAAAAAGCAGAAAAAGAATCTGAGAAAGAAGAAGAAGACAAAGAGAAAAAAGGCGGTGTTCTCGCAACCTATCATGATATCCGCAGTGGTGAAAAAAAAGAAGTCAAGGTTGGTAATCCGCCGTTTCATGAACTCAAATACACCTACCATAACCAATCAGAGGCTGTTGCGGCCATTGCTGCTTATCGCAATAAATCATCACGCGGTAAGTCTTCTTTCTCATGTGATATCGGTGGTGATCCGTTTGTACAAGCAGAAGCAAAACTTGTTCAAGAGCCCCCTTTCCGCCCCTATATTCCAGCAGAATGGCGCATCAAGAGCGTTAAGCACAAACTTGATAAAACGGGTGGTTACACCACAAAAATAGAGTGCGAACTTTTTGATGCATCACAAGAAGATGCGGCTGGAAACGTTGCAAACACAACACCAGACAA
>NZ_JBHIMK010000251.1:0-1690 GCF_042194085.1 Bartonella sp. MU70NMGDW | reverse complement strand
CAGATTTAACCCTTCTACAACAGGCACTCTGTTGTTTCTTGCTGCCCGTACAGACTTTCACGATGTTGACGGCAAACAAGCAGCATTTGTTTCTGTTCTCGTTCATGCTACCCCCGCAGAAAACATAGCGGTTGGCAAGCTTTGGTGTGACGCCAATGAACTCAATGGCGGTGTCGAGATACTCAAAACGCCCATTAATATTCCTTTGCGTGCCGATGTTCGCGAACAATTCAAGATTTTATTGAGGTTTTAATATGAAGCATGAAAGTGGTTTACCCTTTGCAATTGACAGATCTCGCGGCAAAGAGGAACAACAAAGCGTTGTCTTTTACGGCACGCGTCCGTTTATTCAAAGTGGTGAACTGAATGAGGTTCAAACCATTATAAGAGGACGGCATGACCGCTTGGGGCGCCTTGTGGCACAAGAAGGAGATCGCGTTGAACGGGCTGATGCTTTTGTCAACAAAGAGACAAGGACCGTCACGTTAACGGATGGCAAGATTTATATTGCCGGTGATATCTTTCCAGTCTCTGAAGCGGTACTCAACAATGTTTCCATGATTGGACGCTTGGAAATTGGTGTGAAGCTACAAAAAAAATGGATAACACACGAAGATGATCCAGAGCTGTTGGGGCAAGTCCCTGGCACTTTGGCAGAAGGAGAGCCTGGCGCCGCACGCGAAACAGCAAAGCTTGTTTGGGCACTGAAAGAGGATGCGCAGAATGGCACTTTTTTTCCGGTTTATATTTTACAAGATGGCGTTTTGATTGATCAAAAATCACCCTCATTGCTTGAACCCGCCATGCAAGCTATTGCGACGTACGACCGTGCCCATGGGCATTATATCGTGAGTGGCTGCCGTGTGAGCGCATTGGGACAAAACAACGGCTGCCAAGTCTTTAGTATTCAAGAAGGAGAAGCCAATATCAATGGCTTTAAACGCAAGCGCTTAGCCGCCTTGCGCCATGAAGAGGTGCAAGACTTTTCAACAAGCGTTGTTCCTAGCGAAACGCATATTTTTGCGCCTCCAAAAGGGAAAACAAGTTTTACCTTTAAACCCTATTATTTTCCTATTGCCGATATTCAGTCTCTTTTGTTGACAAAAGAAAAAACCGTTAACGTCACCCGCGGTGCCGTTGCTGCAGGGCGTGATGGTGTGCCGGATAAAAGCATCACCGCGTTTATCAAAGTCGTTCAAGGAAGCAAGGAATTTAAAGAAGGAACAGATTTTAAAAAAACCGGAGATACCATTGATTGGGCGCCCATAGGAGACGAACCTTTAGCAGGGAGCAGCTATAAGGTGACTTACCGTTACCGCGCAAAAATCACGGCTGATAAAGTAACAGCGCAGGAAATCACTGTCTCAGGTGGGGCGCAAGGTGGTGATATTATCGTCAGTTACACTTACAAATTGCCCCGCATTGACCGTATAGGTCTCAACACAGGGGGCAATGTCGTATATATCAAAGGAGTTTCATCAGATCATCCCATGGCACCAAATGTCCCTGATGATGTGTTGTCCCTTGCAACGATCACCAACAATTGGCTTGAAACGCCGGTTGTGGTCAATGATGGCACACGGGTTGCCCCCTATGATGAGATGTGGCGCTATTTTCAACGGGTGCTCTCGCTTGACAGGCTGATGCAGTTAGAGCGCATTAAAAGCAATGTGGACTCTAAAGAACCTGT
>NZ_JBHIMK010000250.1:0-1691 GCF_042194085.1 Bartonella sp. MU70NMGDW | reverse complement strand
GTGATAGGTAAAGAATAAGCGTTTGATAAGAGTAATATAGGCATTGAATTCACTTGATAATTATTTTCAAATCTGTAAAATGTGAGGTAATATATTTATGACAATTTTTAGTGCGTATTACGGGGGTAAATAAAGGTGAAAAGCTTTGTTAGACAATTAGAGATGCTTGCGATTCTAGGGATTGCACTGCTTTTGTCTGGTTGTAAAGTTGATGTCCTTCAACCATCGGGATATGTTGCGCGTCAACAGCTTATTTTAATTGTTATTTGTGTTGTTGTTATGCTTTGCGTTGTGATTCCAGTAATGGTAAGTGTGGTGTTTTTTGCCATCAAATATCGCGCATCTAAGACGACAGAAGAGTATTTGCCTGAGTGGGGACATTCAAATAAAATCGAAGCATTTATGTGGGGCATGCCGGTTTTTATCGTGATGATTTTAGGTGCGCTGACAGCTTATTATACCTATAAGCTTGAGCCTTCAAATGCACTTCCGGTGGAAATCGTTGGTGAGGAGAAGCCATTGCAAGTGAATGCTGTAGCTCTCGATTGGAAATGGCTTTTTATCTATCCAGAGTACAATATTGCATCGATCAATGAAATTTATGCACCTAAGGGTCGTCAGGTTCTTTTGCAGTTGACATCAGAGAGTTCTCTTAATGCTTTTTGGGTGCCAAAACTGGGCACGGTTCTTTATGCTATGCCGCAGATGAATTCTAAATTACATTTGGTAGCTGAAGAACAAGGAATATTCAAAGGGAGCTCGGCGAATTACAGCGGTGATGGTTTTGCGGGTATGCGGTTTCAGTGGCATTCCGTTTCTTCGCAGGATTTTAGTGATTGGATTGCTAAAGTTCGGGCTAATGGTCAAGTACTTAATCGCGCATCTTATCGGCAGCTTTCCGTTGCGCCTCGTATGGGTGACATTGCTGCGAAGGAAAAGGATGCTGAAGTGCGTTATTTTGCACCTGTTGAGAAGCGGCTTTACTATCGCGTTGTCAATCGATGTGTTGATGAAAATACGGTATGTAATGAAGATTTAATGAAGCGTGCTGCGGCTCAGACATTGTGGGGTGCACTTTGTTCAGTTTTTGATCCTGGTGTTATTTAGAGTGTCGATCGAGAGAGAATCCTTTTTAAAATAAGGTTTCTTTTAAACTGGAATTTCATTTGATATGGGTTGAGAAATGTTTGGAAGACTTACAGATCCTACGGCAGGTGCTTTTCATGCACTTGCACATGAACCGATCGTTTTGTATACGTGTATTGCGATTGTTTTGGTTGGTTTAATTGCTGTTGTTGCTCTAACAGCACTTGGGTGGTGGGGGGGTCTATGGCGAAATTGGGTTACAACTGTTGACCATAAACGCATAGGCATTATGTATATCGTGCTTGGCATTATCATGCTTGTTCGTGGTTTTGCGGATGCGATTATGATGCGGACACATCAAGCTTTTGCTCTTGGGAGTGAGACAGCAGGTTATTTACCTCCTGAGCATTTTGATCAAATTTTTTCAGCGCATGGCACTATAATGATTTTCTTCATGGCTACGCCGATTTTATTTGGTCTATTCAACTATCTTATACCACTTCAGATTGGTGCGCGCGATGTTGCTTTTCCCTTTGCGAATAATTTAGGGTTTTGGATTACAGCTGCAGGGGCGGTACTGATTAATATATCCTTAGGGATTGGGA
>NZ_JBHIMK010000025.1:1270-24399 GCF_042194085.1 Bartonella sp. MU70NMGDW | reverse complement strand
GTATAAATAAATATTAAACCTAGAACGACCACAATAACATCACTTTCCTTTTCCCGACACAAAACGGCGCAACCAAACATAAAGTGCACCTTCTCCGCCATGTTGACGCCCTGCTTGCTCAAACGCGTGGACATAATATCGAAAAGCTGGTGTTGATAACCAATACGGAACAAATCTATACAAAGTTCCATCGCTCCCAACGGATCGTCCTTTTCCTGTAATCACAAGGACATAACGTAATCCTCTCTGCTGAGAGGATTGTAGAAATTTTTTTAAGAAAAAATAAGCTTCTTCCTGCATATAACCGTGGAGATCAAGGCGCGCCTCAAGAGGATAACGACCTTGGGAAATTTTACGATGTGCAACATGATCAAAGAAATGAATCTTTTGTGCTTGTGTAACTGCCCTCTTTTCGCTTTTAATAATTGTCGAGGGTTGTTGATTTTCCTGAGACAATGAGGAGATTTGAGTTACAAGCTGTTTTTTATCATTAATATTTGCAATCGTTTCTGAAGTAGAAGAGAGCATCTTACCGTGAAGCGGTGTTATCGTACGACAAACCGTCTCCCATAAAAGGCGATCTTGTGAAGCCAATAAATCTCTTTTTTGTCTCCATTTACTTGAGGACATTTTAATTTCTCATAAATCATTGAATGCTTATGGAAGAAAAACAAAAAGTATTTTAATTTTCATTTTCTGTAGCAAAAAGCTTCCAGTTTGGATCTGATGATAAACTATTGCGAACAAAAGTCCAAATATCTCTGATTTCTACAATAGCATCAGGATCACCGTCTATACGCTCGCCCTGTTCATTATAAGTAACAGAAATCATCTCACTGACAATACGTATCGTTAGAAGTTCATCCTTTTCTTGTATTGCCGCCGCAACAAATTCGATCTTATTAATTCCAACAAAAGTGAACTCTATTCTCTCTTTATTTTTTTCTCGTTGCTCAATAGCCGTACAAAAGCTCTCAAAAACATCCTGACAAAGCAAGCTTCTAAGTTGATTGCGATCACCTTTGGCAAAAGCTGTTACAATCGTTTCATAAGCAATTTGTGCACCTTTTATAAAAAATTGAGGAGAAAATTGAGGATCAATTTTATGCAATTCCCGCAAATTTTTATTCAAAATACTCCCCTCCGGTGCAATTTTATCAATTTCACTAAAGTCGTCTTTTTGTGAATTTTTCTGATGAGGGAACGAAACAATATTATCAGTCGTTTCTGCTTCAACCTGTTTTTTAGAACGACGTGAATAAGGATCAAAGGGGGGCTTTTCAAACCCAATTCGTTTCCCTAATACATTACGGAGCTGCACAAAAATAACAACCATAACAACAAGAGCTATGACAAGTATAACGTCAAATTCCATGGGCGCTGTCAATCTCCAAAGCTTAAATCTCTAATAAACATTGCAGTCAATACCATTTATCAATAAATATGTAAAATAAGGAATCCTACCATTCAAATATTTTTATAGATTTTATATTAAATGGAGTGCTCTTAAGAATTTCTCCCCTTACTCATCCAGAAGGAAATTTGCATGTGATAAAATTTTATTCTATAAATCCTCGTTTTTTTGTTGTTATCTTTCTTTGCAGTCTTTTAATCGAGATCGCTGGTTTTATCTTTGTTGGTCAAGAAATTGGTATTTTAGCAACTTTGAGTTTGGTTATTCTCACAGCCATAGTTGGGGTTGTTTTATTGCGAGTTCAAGGGTTTAGCCTTTTAAAAAACATACAAACTGAACTTATCCAAGGACGCACATTAGAGAATAATATTATTAATGATGTTTTCATCATGTTTAGTGCAATTTTACTTATTCTTCCTGGCTTTGTAAGTGATCTCTTGGGAATATTACTTCTTATTAAACCAATTCGCTCTGTTGTTTGGCATTTTTTTACATCATTACAAAACAAAATGAATCTCAATACTAAAAGAAAAAATGACGCTGAAAAAATAATTGATCTTAACGCAGAAGATTACACAATTTATGATACGACAGAATCTCCATGGCGCAAAAATGATGATAACCATTGAAATGCCTAAAAAATCTGTAACAAACTAAAAAAATATTCAAGATAAAGAGCGCATTTCTTGCAACCTTTTGCAAGGCGTGATAACCAGTTTGGTCTTTAGATCTAAAATAAATATACATATTATAATGAGAGAGGTTCGTCGTATGGCCGAAGATGAAATGAATAACAGTGGTGGAGAGCCGGTTTTTGCTGTATTAACTCAATATTTAAAAGATTTATCATTCGAAAACCCAGGTGCTCCTCGTTCATTGCGTACACGTGAAAAATCACCACAAATTGATATCAATATTAACGTCAATGCTAACCCAATTGGTGATGACAATTATGATGTCGTTTTGTCTCTCTCCGTCAAAGCCAATGATGAAACTGAAACCTTATTTCATGTAGAACTGATTTACGGTGGTGTTTTCCACCTTAAAAACATTCCACAAGAACATGTTATGCCATTGGTCTTTATTGAATGTCCCCGTCTTTTATTCCCATTTGCTCGCCAAATTATATCTAATGCTACTCAAAATGGTGGTTTTCCACCTTTATGGATTGATCCTATTGATTTTGCAGCCCTCTTCCAAAAGCGTCTCGCTGAAGAACAAAACGACAATCAAATACAACCCTCTTAAAAAATTTATTCTTTTGCTATCATAAAGCCCCTTAATATATTATTGGTATATTAGGGGCTTTTTTTCTTTAGACGACTTTTGCGGCATGATAAGCCGCAAGCATTGCGATATTGACAACATCTGTATCGCTTCCACTAAACGGTACAATTTGGACAGATTTTTCCAATCCAATTAAAATAGGACCAATGATGGTTGCTCCACCAAGTTCTTGTAACATTTTGCTTGCAATGGAAGACGCGTGATATCCAGGCATAACCAAAATATTAGCGGGCTCTGTTAATCCCATAAATGGATATTGCTGCATCAATTTGGAATTGAGTGCCACATCAGCGCTCATTTCTCCATCAAACTCAAAATCAACCTTGCGTTCATGCAAAATATTAATCGCATCCTGAATTTTCTGTATGATCTGCCCTTTCATATAACCAAACGTAGAAAATGCTAGAAATGCTACCCGTGGTTGATATCCAAATCCACGTACAAACGAAGCGGTTTGTTCCGCTATATCCGCAAGTTCTTCAGCATTAGGATTTTCATAAACGGCTGTATCCGCAATAAACACAGTTCGTCCACGGCAAATAGCCATTGAAATACCAATCAATCGTTCTTTTGGTTTTTCATCAATCGCACGACGTATATCGATCAGCGCTGTTTCATAATTGCGTGTCACCCCTGTAACCATTGCATCAGCATCTCCTAGTGCCACCATACACGCAGCAAAATAATTGCGATCATTATTGATACGACGATGACAATCACGCAACAGCCAGCCTTGACGCTGCATCTTTTTATAAAGATAATTCGCATAAGCATCTGTACGGCAAGAAAGCTTAGCATTCATAATAGAAATACCTTCACGCTCCAGATCAATTCCAGCGATAACAGCCGCTTCTCTTACTTGCTCTTCACGACCAACCAAAATCGCTTGTCCTAATTTTTGATGAACATAGGAAACGGCCGCCCGCATAACTTGCTCTTCTTCACCTTCTGCAAAGACAATTTGTTTTGGCGCTTGACGAACATGATTATAAATCCCACGCATCATCGAGGAAGTAGGATCACGTCTCGCATTCAAATCGCGCTCATAGGCCTCTAAATCATCTATGTTCTTTTGCGCAACACCACTTTCCATTGCTGCTTTTGCTACCGCTATTGAAACAACCGTTAATAAACGCGGATCAAAAGGAACAGGGATGATATAATTAGGACCAAATTTTAATCGCTTTCCACGATAAGCTTCTGCAACGCTGTCAGGCACTTCTTCGTGCGCTAAATTAGCAAGAGCCTTTGCCGCAGCAATCTTCATGTCTTCATTAATAACTCTTGCACGCACATCAAGTGCACCACGAAATATATAAGGAAAGCAGAGAACATTATTAATCTGATTTGGATAATCGGAACGCCCTGTTGCGACAATGGCATCATGACGCACTTGCATAACCTCTTCCGGCGTAATTTCTGGATCAGGATTAGCCATAGCAAAAATGATCGGCTGTGGTGCCATGGATCTTACCATTTCAGGAGTAAGAGCGCCTTTAGCAGAAACCCCAAAAAATATATCTGCTCCTTCCATTGCTTCCATAAGCGTACGTTTATCTGTTTGAATAGCATGCGCAGATTTCCACTGATTCATTCCCTCTTTGCGGCCTTCATAGACCACACCCTTTGTATCACATAATATGATATTTTCGGAACGAAAGCCCATCGCTTTAATCAGTTCAATACAAGCAATCCCTGCAGAACCAGCACCATTACAGACTAACCGCGTATTTTGCATATCGCGCCCTGTTAAAGTCAAAGCATTGAGAACACCAGCAGCAACAATAATTGCTGTACCATGTTGATCATCGTGAAAAACAGGTATATTCATCACCTCGCGTAGGCGGCTTTCAATCATAAAGCACTCTGGCGCCTTAATATCTTCGAGATTAATTCCACCAAAAGAAGGTTCTAAATGACGCACCAAATTGATAAAACTTTCTGTATCGTTTATATCAATTTCTAAATCAATGGAATCAATATCCGCAAAACGCTTAAACAGCACTGCTTTGCCTTCCATGACCGGCTTAGAGGCAAGGGCTCCTAAGTTACCTAACCCTAAGATAGCTGTGCCATTTGAAATAACAGCAACAAGATTGCCTTTTGCTGTATAATCATAAGCTAACGCTGGATTTTGAGCAATTGCCTTAACTGGAACTGCAACACCTGGTGAATAAGCAAGTGCTAAATCATGCTGTGTTGCCATAGACTTTGTTGCAACAATCTCAAGCTTTCCTGGTCGACCACGACTATGAAAATCTAGAGCTTCTCTTTCGCTCGCACTGTAAACAGTTTGAGACATTTTCTGATCCTGCTCGCTCTTTTTCATCTCACTTTATTTTCTCCAAAAACAGTGTAAATTTTGCTTGATAATGCGTATAGTCGTTAAATTTGATTCATATATTAGAAATCGCTATTCTTGCCTTAGCAAATCTGATGATGCGTTGCAATTTAGAGATAAATAGATATTAAAGTAAACAAAAAAGAGTAAAAACTTCACTTAAAGGAAACAGGCCTCGTACAAATGGATAAAAAAGACAACCATAAAAATAATTTAATTCCACAGCCTGCCTCCTCATCTGCTTCCTCTCAAGAACGTCTGACACCTATGATGGAGCAGTACATAGAAATCAAAGCCGTACATCATGATTCTCTTCTCTTTTACCGAATGGGGGACTTTTATGAATTATTTTTTAATGATGCGATTGAAGCTGCTCAGGCTTTAGGAATCACACTCACAGCACGCGGAAAACATTTAGGACAAGATATTCCTATGTGCGGTGTTCCCGTTCATGCTGCTGATGATTATTTACAAAAACTGATTGCTTGTGGTTACCGAGTTGCTGTTTGTGAGCAAATAGAAGATCCTGCTGAAGCAAAAAAACGTGGCTCAAAATCTGTTGTTCGGCGTGATGTTGTTCGCCTTGTAACACCTGGAACGATAACAGAAGAAAAACTCCTTGATCCAACACGCGCAAATTATTTGATGACACTTTCTCGTATAAAAACTAGCGATGGAGAGGAATTTGCTCTTTCTTGGATTGATATCTCAACAGGCATATTTCGTGTAACAGAAAGCCGCCAAGAAAAACTTTTAGCAGATATTATGCGTGTGGATCCACAAGAAATCATTGTTGCTGATTCATTCTTTCATGATAAATTTCACAAATCACTTTTTAATGTTCTTGATCGTATCATTTCACCTCAACCTGCTTGTCTCTTTGATGCACTAACCGCTGAACGCGATATTTGCAATTATTTTAAACTCTCAACTCTTGAAGGTGTTGCCGATTATTCACGTTCCGAACTCTCTGCAATTGTAGCTGCTATTCGTTATATCGAAAAAACACAAATAACGCATCGTCCTCCCCTCATGCAGCCTGAGCGCCAAAATGAAAGTGCGACTCTTTTTATTGATGCCGCAACCAGATTAAGCCTTGAACTTATTCGTACGACATCAGGTCAACGGGATGGAAGTTTATTAAAAGCTATTGATCGCACTGTAACAGGAGGAGGATCACGCCTTCTTATTGACCGCCTTATTGCTCCCCTCACCACTCCTTCAGCTATTGATACGCGTTTGGATTCTATCGATTTTTTTCTACGTAATCCTTCTCTTGCAGAAGCGATAAAGCTTATTTTAAAAGGGGGACCAGATATGCCCCGCGCCGTTTCACGTTTGGCTCTTGGACGAGGAGGTCCCCGTGATATGGCGACAATCCAGCGCGGCTTTGAAATCATTCGTGAATTGCATCAACTTCTTGATAATGAGCTTCTGCCTCAAGAAATAAGTGATGTACAACAGATGTTCTCAAACTTACCCACAGCGTTATATTTTCATTTAGAACAAGCATTAGCTGATGATCTCCCGCTCCTTAAACGTGATGGTGGTTTTATTCGTTCAAATTATCATAAAGAGCTCGATGAAATGCGTGCTTTACGTGATGAATCGCGCCGTGTTATTGCTGAACTTCAAGCGCAATATGCTCAAGAAACAGATATTAAGACGCTTAAAATAAAGCATAATAATATTCTAGGTTATTTCATTGAAGTAACCAGTACACAAGCATCTGCTCTTACAAATAATCCACAAGCTAAAGCACGTTTTATTCATCGGCAAACAATGGCAAATGCTATGCGTTTTACGACAACAGAGCTTGCTGACCTTGAAAGCCGTATTGCCCATGCCGCCAATCACGCATTAACACTTGAACTAGAGATTTTTGATATTCTCGTTCATGAAATTACCGAACAAGTTGATTTTATTCGTAAAGCCTCTGAAGCACTTGCTATTTTAGATGTCTCTGTCGCTTTAGCATATCTTGCTGAAGAACAAGGATATTGCCGCCCTAAAATTGATCTTTCACTTACCTTTCGTATCACAGCAGGACGCCATCCTGTCGTCGAGCAAGCACTTCGCAAACAAGCAGCAGAACCTTTTATTGCCAATGATTGTGATCTCTCTGTACAAGAAAATCAGCAATATGCAGCAATCTGGCTGTTGACAGGGCCTAATATGGGAGGAAAATCAACTTTTTTGCGGCAAAATGCTCTTATTGCTATTATGGCGCAAATGGGGTCCTTCGTTCCAGCAAGTTCAGCACATATTGGTGTCGTTGATCGCTTGTTTAGTCGTGTCGGGGCTTCCGATGACCTTGCACGGGGACGCTCAACCTTTATGATGGAAATGGTTGAAACAGCAACGATTCTCAATCATGCTAGCCACCATTCCCTTGTTATTCTTGATGAAATAGGGCGTGGGACATCAACCTTTGATGGACTTTCTATTGCTTGGGCTGCCGTTGAATATCTCCATGAAGTTAACCATTGTCGTGCTATTCTCGCTACCCATTTTCATGAAATGACTGCACTTACCGAAAAACTTGACAGACTGCATAATGTAACCATGAAAGTCAAAAATTGGGATGGTGATGTAGTTTTTCTTCATGAGGTCACACCAGGAGCTGCTGACCGTTCCTATGGTGTACAAGTCGCAAAGCTTGCTGGACTTCCCCCAGCAGTTATTACACGAGCAACAGATGTACTCCATCAATTAGAACAAGGTGAAATGGCTGGAAAAGGACATAAACTCATTGATGATTTACCGCTCTTTTCTCTTAAAGCAACATCTCCCGTCAATGAAGCAAGAAACAAACATTGTGTACTTCACGAAGCTTTAAAAAATATCCATCCCGATGAACTCTCTCCTAAACAAGCTTTAGAAGCAATTTACCACCTCAAACAGCTTGAAAAGAGCAACCCTTTATAGAAAACGGATGTTATTTTTTATTAAAAAGCTTTCTTAATAGGAGATAAAGTATCCCTTTTTGATATGCCACAGCATAAACTGTTGTTTACCGTATTCCCATCGCTTTTCTACACAATATATTTTGATAAGTGTAATGCATATAGAGGCAAAATCCTATGTATTATATTTCATATTTCCTTAGATCAATATTGGCCCGTATACAAAAAATTGGTCAATGTCGAATATTTTTACAAGATAGTCGTTTTTTGCAAAGATTGTCATGAAATCTCCTCCACCTTGCAAATACGCAATATTTAATGAATTATGCTTTTTCATAATCAATATTATTGTTATCATAGCAACAGTTTTAGTTTAAAGCTGTCGGTGTTGGGATGCCACTCCATTTTGCATAATAACTTCACAGATAATGGGTCTCGCATTTTCTTCACATTTTAAGTTATAAAGAGCTCTTTTACTGTTTTCATATGAACCATATAATCAAATATATCACAGCAGTATTTTATTTTCCTAAACATCCTTGAACTCCTTCCCGCATCTCAAAGGATAAGGATTTTCATTCGAATCAAGTCTGCAAACAGTCCAGATTCTAAGAGATTTACCTTGACTTCCTAGTCATGTGATTCACCTAAACTCAAAGCCTGATAAACAAATCTAAGAATATTCACCACACACTAAAAAAATACTTAAATATATTAAGAAGAATACCATATATCACAGCTCTAAATGACAGTGTTTTACAGTATTGCAAGATAATGCCACCACTACAATAAATATCTTTCATAAATATGAGTAACAAGAAATCGTAATTTCGTATAAAATTGGAATATGATATGAAAAGTAATCATACCATATCTATCTTTATCTGTCTTACCTAGCTGCTAAAATAAGCAATCCTCAGCAGCTTTTAGTTGTATTGATAGCTTTTTAATCATACTCATCATGACTCGAAATATTCTGTTAAGTTCATAAACTCATAAAATAATTAGCTTAGAATATCGTGCAAAAGATGCAAAAAATCAGAATACTATCTCTCTTTTATAAGACGCGTCATTCATCTCATCAAATATTACGTACTGCACCCTTTGCAGCAGATGTGGTCATCGCTGCATAGGCTTTGAGAGCCTTTGAAACTTTACGCTGACGCTTCTCAATCGGTTGCCAAGCACCTTTTCCTTTTGCTTCCATCTTAGCACGGCGCTGCTTCATCTCAATATCATCCACCAACATATGAATTCTACGATTTGGAATATCAATTTCTATGATATCCCCCTCCTCTACCAACGCAATTTCTCCTCCTTCAGCAGCTTCTGGTGAAATATGTCCTATCGAAAGCCCTGAACTTCCCCCTGAAAAACGCCCATCTGTAACAAGTGCACAAACCTTGCCCAATCCTTTAGATTTGAGATAACTTGTTGGATAAAGCATTTCTTGCATTCCAGGTCCACCACGTGGACCTTCATAACGGATTAAAACAATTTCACCTGTTTTAATCTTATCAGTTAATATAGCTGAAACAGCTGAATCTTGGCTTTCAAAAATTCTTGCCGGACCTTTAAAAGTTAAGATTGATTGATCAACGCCTGCTGTTTTTACAATGCAGCCATCTTTTGCAAGATTTCCATAAAGAACTGCCAATCCTCCATCTTGTGAATATGCATGTTCCCTATCGCGAATCACACCTTTTTCACGATCAAGATCAAGGGTCTCATAGCGACAAGATTGGCTAAAAGCTGTCTGTGTTGGAATACCACCAGGAGCAGCACGATAAAATGTACGAACTGTTGATTCATTAGTTTGTTTCACATCCCAACGGTAAAGAGCTTCTTTCATTGTTTTTGCGTGAACCGTATAAGTTGACGTATCAATGAGTCCTGCCGCATCCAGTTCACCTAAAAGCCCCATAATACCACCAGCGCGATGAACATCTTCCATATGTACATTCGCGACAGCAGGAGCAACCTTACATAAAACAGGAACACGACGTGAAAGATGATCAATATCCGTCATGGTAAAATCCACTTCACCTTCTTGCGCCGCGGCTAAAAGATGCAGTACTGTATTGGTTGATCCCCCCATAGCAATATCAACGGTCATTGCATTTTCAAAAGCCTTGCGTGAAGCAATAGAGCGCGGCAAGACTGTTTCATCATCTTTTTCATAATAACGTTTAACCAATGCAACAATCTGTTTTCCAGCTTCTTCAAAAAGCATCCGTCGATCTGCATGTGTTGCTAACATTGATCCATTTCCGGGAAGCGAAAGCCCCAATGCTTCCGTTAAGCAATTCATGGAGTTGGCTGTAAACATTCCTGAACAAGAACCACATGTAGGACAAGCAGCACGCTCCATTTCAGCAACTTCTTCTTCTGAATTCTGTTCTGAAGCTGCTGCGACCATGGCATCGACCAAATCAACCCTTAGATCTTGATCCTTCCATTTAATCTTACCTGCTTCCATAGGACCGCCGGAAACAAAGATTGTCGGAATATTCAACCGTAAAGCAGCCATTAACATACCAGGCGTAATTTTGTCACAATTAGAAATACAGACAAGTGCATCCGCACAATGTGCATTAACCATGTACTCTACAGAATCAGCAATGATTTCACGTGAGGGCAAAGAATAGAGCATTCCATCGTGCCCCATCGCAATTCCATCATCTACAGCAATGGTATTAAATTCTTTCGCAACACCACCGGCAACTGCTATCTGTTGTGCGACTAATTGCCCAAGATCTTTTAAATGGACATGCCCTGGTACAAATTGTGTAAAAGAATTCGCAATCGCAATAATGGGTTTACCAAAATCAGTATCTTTCATCCCTGTTGCACGCCAAAGTCCGCGGGCTCCTGCCATATTACGCCCGTGGGTCGATATTCTTGAACGGTAAGAAGGCATTATTTTTTTCCCCTCAAATAATTCCATTTTGCTTGTTGTGCTGTAACTTCATTATAAAAACAAGAGCTTTAATATTCAAAAGAGAAAAATACCTTGTACTGAGGCATTTGAAGCACAAAATTAAAAGCTCTGCATAAACTTTTTCATAAAGCCTTTGTTTTTCTTATTACCTGTTAATCAACATCTAATCCCTGTGCAATTCCACGTTTGAGACAAATATCAAAACGCTTCAGTGTGGCACGAACTGTTCCAGATTTTTGTATGCCAGATTTGGTAAGTATATTGCATCTATCTGTTTGCGTAATTTCTGGAACAAGAAGACAGCCTAATTTGGAAAGAATATAAAGGCATCATGGTAAAAATCTATCATCTCCTTACAATTCAGCTTTACACCTTTCAATGCACACTCGAACCTATTTCACGATAGCGCCTATGAATGGTATAAAAATCCCCGTGAATAATATAAATCTATAGAGAACATCTTCACACTTATGAAGAAACAAACTGACACCATCATACATTTTTCTCATCCCCAATATTGCGAACATCCTTGGTAATTAAGACAATTAACAAGAGATATTTTTATTCCTTCCTTCAAGCGTTTTTATCTAAATGGCTTTCCCTGCGTGTGACATACAAGCAAGTGACTTTAATTGTTTTAATACAAGAGGATCTAAAATGAGAGAACCTTATGATATTCGGGACTCTCATTCCAGTTGTAAAAAATTAATTATGAATATAAACCAATACTTATCTCATTATAACTCACATTACACCCTTTACGAAAAAACAGATAGAATTTACAAAGAGTACAGCGTTTTCTCGTAAGGTAATCTAGTGCAGAGTTACAATTTGTAGTTCATGCTCATTGGCTCCAGCAAGAGCGATAGAACGCTCATCGGATAAAATGATAGGATAACCTGTTTCACCAAAGAGAGCCCATATCGTAATTCCTGGGGTCATTGGTGGAAGATCTGGAAAATTTTTAGCCAGATCATCTGTACAAACTTTTTTTAAATAGGCAATCTGTCCCGCATCAGAGTAGGATGTGTTCTGAAACGACAAGTTCTGTTTATGTTCTCCCATTTCACTGTTCCTTTACGCCTTAACTTTTATGACTCACCACTACTGACTTTAATTGGAATCTGTTTTATTTCTTTTTTTAACTTTGGTTGATACAGATTAATTGATAAAAGACCATTTTTCAACTCTGCATTTGTAACATGCATCCCTTCCGCGAGAACAAAGGTTCGCTGGAATTGTCGCGCAGCTATACCGCGATATAAATATTGATGATTTTGGTTATCTGTTTGTTTACCATGAATAACCAATTGATTATCATCGAGCAAAATATTAAGATGGTTAACCTTAAATCCAGCAACAGCCAAAGTTATCCGGATATGATTTGCATCATCATTTTTATGCAAACGTTCAATATTATAGGCTGGGTAAGCCTCATCAGCTTTACCGATACGTTGCAATATTTTTTCTACGGTTTCAAACCCTAAAAGAAAAGGATTGGAGAAAGGTGTCACATGTGTCATTCATGAGTATCCTCTTTAAAAAGGCTTTACTTGACCAAACTCTATAAAAGCGTTCGCTGCATTCCTCTCATATGGCGAGCGTGAATGATAACTTCAAGAGAGAAGATTTAAGAGAGTTCAATGCCTCAAAGTACCATAAAATTATCAAAAGTGCGAAATTTATCTGGTATATTATATAATGAAAGTGAAATTGAAGAAATATTTCACCGTTTTTCTGTGCAACGTCCAGCGCCTAAGAGTGATCTTATCTATACAAATATTTTTACGCTTTTGGTTGCCGTTGTGCTTTCGGCTCAAGCGACAGATGTAAGCGTTAATAAAGCGACAAAAGAATTATTTCGCCTTGCTGATCAACCGGAAAAAATGGTTGCATTAGGAGAAGAAGAAATAGCACATCATATCCGTTCAATTGGTCTTTGGCGAGCAAAAGCACGCAATGTTTATGCACTTTGCAACTGTTTAATTGATTGTTATGGCGGTCAAGTACCTGATACGCGTGAAGCACTTATGTCCCTTCCTGGAGTGGGGCGCAAAACGGCTAATGTTGTTTTGAATGTTGCTTTTGGTCAGCCTACATTGGCAGTAGATACACATATTTTTCGCTTAAGCAATCGTCTTGGTTTAGCGCCTGGCAAAACACCGGAGATTGTTGAGAAAAAATTATTAAAGATTATACCAATCCATTATCTTCGTCATGCACATCATTGGCTGATTTTACATGGACGCTATGTTTGCCAAGCACGTAAAGCACAATGTAGGCAATGCATTATTGCTGATCTATGTAAAGCAGCTATCAAAACAAATGCTATTCCGGCACCTTTAGTTGAGCTTCAAGGCAATGGAGCTCCGATTTTTTTGTAATACGGTCTTGCTATTTTGTGTATACTAGCTTATGGAAACACTATTAGAACCGCCCGGCAGGGCATGCCGTGGCTGTTTAAATGCTTGTTCAAGCGTTGGTCCGCTTGAGTGAATAAAATGTTTGATTGAATAAATTAATGTACGGAGTAGCAAAATGCCCAAGATGAAGACCAAATCATCCGCTAAAAAGCGGTTTAAAATCACTGCGTCAGGCAAAATTAAAGTAGCAGCTGCCGGTAAGCGCCACGGTATGATTAAGCGTTCGAATAAATTTATTCGCGATGCACGTGGAACAATGGTTTTGTGTGAACAAGATGCTAAAAAAGTCGTTCAGCATTATTTGCCGAATGGTGTTTAAACCTTACGCTTTTGATTTTGAGGAGATTATAATATGGCACGTGTGAAAAGAGGTGTGACAGCACACGCTAAGCACAAAAAAGTTCTTAAACAGGCTGAAGGTTTTTACGGTCGTCGTAAAAATACCATTCGTGCAGCTAAAGCAGCAGTTGATCGTTCAAAGCAATACGCTTATCGTGATCGCAAAAATAGGAAACGTACTTTCCGTGCTTTGTGGATTCAGAGAATTAATGCGGCTGTTCGCGCAGAAGGTTTAACTTATGGACGTTTTATTGATGGTTTATCAAAAGCCGGTATTGAGGTTGATCGTAAGGTTCTTTCAGATATAGCGATCTATGAGGCAGAAGCATTTTCTGCTTTAATTGCCTCGGCAAAAAAGGCTTTGGAATATTTAAAAGATACGACACCTAATGCTTTCGAAGGCGCTGTCAAGTAAGCCAGTCGTGTTCTCTTAAAGCATTTATTTATTCGAGGTCCCGTGCTGGCTGTTGCGAGTGCGGGTTTTTTTATTAAAAAAATAGGCAAAAATATGAACGATATTGAGCGTCTGGAACAAGAAATTTGTTTAGCCTTAGAGGCAGCGGGTGATGAACAGGCACTTGAAGCAGTGCGTATTGCAGCATTGGGTAAAAAAGGTAGCATCTCTGAAAAATTAAAAGCATTAGGAAAAATGGATGCTAGCGAGCGCCATAAAGTTGGACCAGTTCTTAATGGATTAAAAAATCGTATTTTAGAATTATGGGCGCAAAAGCGTGATCTTCTGAAAAGACAGGCAATGGATGCCCGTCTTTCTCGTGAAACGGTTGATGTTACCTTGCCTGTTCGCTCTTCACCTATAGAACGGGGACGCATTCATCCTATTTCACAGGTGATTGAGGAAATTATTGTCATTTATACGAAGTTGGGTTTTTCTCTTGCAGAGGGACCTGATATTGAAACAGATTATTATAATTTTACGGCATTGAATTTTCCTGAAGGGCATCCAGCACGCGAAATGCATGATACCTTCTTTTTTGATGTCGATAAAATGGGAGAACGAAAATTATTGCGGACCCATACATCACCCGTACAAATTCGCACACTAGAAAAACAAAAAGCACCGATACGGATCATTATTCCTGGAAAAACTTACCGCATGGATTCGGATGCAACACATTCTCCCATGTTCCATCAGGTAGAAGGTCTTGTCATTGATAAAACCTCCACCATTGCTCATATGATGTGGTTACATGAAACCTTTTGTAAAGAATTTTTTGAAGTTCCCTCTGTAAAAATGCGTTTTCGTCCCTCTTTTTTCCCTTTTACCGAACCATCTATGGAAGTGGATATTCAATGTGATCGTTCTGGTTCAGAAGTAAAATTCGGAGAAGGACAGGATTGGTTGGAAATTTTAGGATGCGGAATGGTGCATCCTCATGTGTTGAAAAATGTTGGTTTAGATCCCGATGAATATCAAGGCTTTGCTTGGGGAATGGGCATTGATCGTATTGCCATGTTGAAATACGGTATGCCTGATTTACGGGCTTTTTTTGATGCCGATCTGCGTTGGTTAGACCATTATGGCTTTCATTGCTTTGATATGCCTGCTTTTTTTCCTAATAGAAATATGTGATCTTAGTCATCGCTTTCATGTGAGGTTTTAAAATGAAATTTACATTGTCGTGGTTAAAAGATCACTTAGAGACAAATGCATCTTTGGATGAAATTTGTGAGAAACTAACAGCTATAGGTCTTGAGGTTGATTACGTTGATGATCGGTCTTCTTTAAAAGGTTTTGTGATTGCAAAAGTTTTAACTGCAATAAAACATCCTGATGCAGATAAACTCCAGATTCTGTCCGTCGATACAGGGACTTCTACACCTGTTCAAGTTGTCTGTGGAGCACCAAATGCGCGTGCAGGTCTTGTTGGTGTTCTGGCACTACCAGGCACTTATATTTCAGGACTCGATGTGACATTATCTGTAGGAAAAATCCGCGGTGTTGAAAGTTTTGGGATGATGTGTTCGCAAGCGGAACTTGAATTATCAAATGAACATGACGGGATTATCGAACTTCCAAAAGATGCACCTATTGGAGATTCATTTGCAGCTTATGCTGGTTTAGATGATCCGATTATTGATATTGGTTTGACCCCCAATCGCTCTGATTGTACAGGTGTTCGTGGTATTGCCCGTGATCTTGCTGCCACCGGAATGGGAAAATTAAAAGAATTATCCTTGTCAAAATTTGAACCTTCCTTTGAAACACCTCTCGATATTTCATTAGATTTTTCACAAGATTCATCATTATGTTTAGGTTTTGCTTGGCGTGAAGTTCGCAATGTTCAAAATGGAGCATCGCCACAGTGGATGCAACAGCGTTTGAATGCAATTGGTTTGAGACCGATTAATGCGCTTGTTGATATGACCAATTACATCAGTTTTGACCTTGGTCGTCCACTCCATGTTTTTGATGCAGATAAAATTAAAGGTAATTTGTGTGTACGTTGTGCTCGTGAAGGAGAACAGCTTCAAGCACTGAACGGAAAAATCTATCATTTGGGCGCTAAGAATTGTGTCATTGCAGATGACGATGGGATTGTTTCGATTGCCGGTATCATGGGCGGTGAAAGAACGAGTTGTGATGAAACAACACATCGTGTTATTATTGAATCGGCGCTTTGGGATGCGAAAAACATTGCACAAACAGGAAGAGCATTAGGTCTTATCAGTGATGCGCGTTATCGATTTGAACGAGGTGTTGATCCGGCTTTTATGGAAACAGGGCTTGAGATTGCAACAGAATTGGTCTTAAGTCTTTGTGGTGGTGAAGTATCTAAGAAGAGGATCGCTGGCTATCAGCAACAAGAAATCAAACAGATCGTTTTTCCTTTTTCTGAAATTAAACGTTTAACCAATTTGGAAATAGAGCCTGAAAAAGTCATCTCTATTTTAACAAAACTTGGATTTTTCGTTGAAGGAAAAGGAGATGTCGTTACAGTAAAAGTACCATCATGGCGCCCTGATATTATGGGGAAAGCCGATTTGGTGGAAGAAGTCATGAGGATTTATGGGCTAGATAAAATTAAACCTATTCCTTTGGAAAACTTCGCAGAAGGAAAAGATCAAATTTTAACATGCGCACAAATTCGTTCACGTGCTACACGTTTGGCTTTAGTGCAACGTGGTATGAAAGAAGCGGTAACATGGTCTTTTATTTCTGAAAATCAAGCTCTTGCTTTTGGAGGAGGTCAAGAAGAGCTTAAATTGGTTAATCCTATTGCTGCTGATATGTCAATGATGCGTCCTTCCCTTTTACCTGGTTTGATTATGGCGGCACAGAGAAATGCTGATCGTGGTTTTTCCGATCTTGCTTTGTTTGAAGTTTCCAATATTTATGAAGGCGATACCCCTGATAAACAACACCGTGTTGTTAGTGGGATTCGTCGTGGAACAGAGCAATTTAAAGGGGCTGGTCGTTTTTGGAATGGAAATGCAACCGTCGTTGATGTTTTTGATGCCAAAGCAGATGCTTTAGCTATTTTAGAGGCATGCGATATGGATGTTGGAAAAGTGCAGATTGAAGTTGGAGCGCCCGATTGGTATCATCCTGGTCGTTCAGGTGTCATAAAACTTGGATCAAAGATTATTCTTGGTTTTTTTGGTGTTTTTCATCCTGCTACATTAGAAAAGTTAGATGTCAGTGGCCCTTTATGCGGCTTTGAAATTTTTCTAGACAGAATTCCAGAATCAAAGAAAAAAACGACCAAAAGCCGTCCTCCTTTGAAACTCTCACCTTTTCAAATGGTGCGGCGTGATTTTGCCTTTATAGCGGATAAAACTGTTGCCTCTTCTCTTATTATTCGTGCGGCAAGTGGAGCCGATAAAAAACTTATTCATTCAGTGCAGATTTTTGATATTTTTGAAGATTTAAGCTTTGGCGAAGATAAAAAATCTGTTGCGATTGAAGTAACTATTCAGCCCATAGAACGGACTCTAACAGATGAAGATTTAGAAAAGCTTGCCTTAAAGATCGTGGATAATGTTACCAAAATGACAGGTGCATATTTGCGCTACTGAGTATTTTCATTTTTTATGAGATATTTTACATGAAGTGGGAGCATTTTTGAGTGCTCCCTTTTTATTTGGCATTCAAGAGCGATAGAGCTTCTTGAAAGCGGTGCTCCTTACCAAAACAAGCTGCTTAAATCATCAATTTTTTCAATATGAAAAAAACTATTTCTAAACATCTTGAAAAGTTATTTTTTCTCTTAATCCTTCATTGCAAATGTAAAAGATAACTGCTATTGCTAAATGATAATGCAAATTATTTGCAATAAAAAGAAAGCATATAGAGGAAAGAGAGAATCAATGAACGTAAGAACGTTTTTCAGCATAGTTTTTGGAAGTGTTATTTTTTTTACACCCAATTTTGCTTTGTGTGCTGGTAAATTTAAAGCTGTTACGACATTCACTATCATTGCTGATATGGCACGCAATGTAGCAGGTGATGCCGCTGAGGTTGAATCCATTACAAAACCAGGTGCGGAAATTCATGAATATCAACCCACCCCACGCGATCTTATGCGTGCCCAGGGAGCTAACCTTGTATTGTGGAATGGATTAGAGTTAGAGCTTTGGTTTGAAAAGTTTTTTCAAAACATCAAGGATGTTCCAAGTGTTGTTGTTTCAAAAGGTGTTGTACCCATTAAAATTGGTGATGGCCCCTTTAGCGGCAAACCCAATCCTCATGCGTGGATGTCACCGACCTCTGCTTTGATTTACGTTGATAATATTCGCGATGCTTTTGTAAAATATGATCCTGAACATGCTGAAATTTATAAAGAGAATGCTGAAATTTATAAACAGAAAATTCGTGCAACAATTGATCCAATTAGGGCTGAATTAGAAGCCGTACCACAAGATAAACGTTGGCTTGTGACCAGTGAGGGGGCTTTTAGCTATTTGGCGCGTGATTTTGATCTAAAAGAACTTTATTTATGGCCCATCAATGCTGACCAGCAAGGAACACCACAGCAAGTCAAGCATGTTATTGATATGGTTCGCAAATACAATATTCATGCAGTTTTTTCTGAAAGCACTATTTCCCCTGCACCTGCTAAGCAGGTTGCCAGAGAAACAGGGGCTAAATACGGTGGTGTTCTTTATGTTGATTCTTTAAGTGAGAAAAATGGTGAGGTACCCACTTATATTGATTTATTACGTGTCACGAGTGGGCGTATTAGCAATGCTTTATTAGAGGGAGTAAAAAGCCAATGATGGAATCTGGAATATTTGCCCAAGGAGTAACGGTAACTTATCGTAATGGACATACAGCTTTACGCGAAGTAAATTTTGAAAGTCCAAAGGGTTCTATTACGGCATTAGTTGGTGTTAATGGATCCGGTAAGTCAACGTTATTTAAAGCGATTATGGGGTTTGTACGCCCCTCAAAGGGAAAAATTCGCATGTTTGATTTGCCCGTTGATATAGCTTTGAAAAAAAACCTTATTGCTTATGTTCCTCAAAGTGAAGATGTTGATTGGAATTTTCCCGTCTTGGTCGAAGATGTTGTATTGATGGGGCGGTACGGTCATATGAATTTCTTTCGCTATGCCCGTACACAAGATTATGAAGCCGTTCGTATTGCCTTAGAACGCGTTGATATGTTGGCTTTTGCCAAGCGCCAGATTGGAGAACTTTCTGGTGGACAGAAAAAGCGTGTTTTCCTAGCACGCGCTCTTGCACAGAAAGCAAAAGCTATTTTATTAGATGAGCCATTTACAGGGGTTGACGTTACAACAGAAGATAAAATCATTGCTTTGTTACAAGATCTTCGTAAAGAAGGAGCAGTGATCTTGGTTTCAACTCACAATTTGGGTTCTGTTCGCGAATTTTGTGATCATACAGTTTTAATAAAAGGAACCGTTTTAGCTTCTGGGTTAACAGAAAAAATCTTTACAAAGGAAAATCTGGAGAAAACTTTTGGAGGGTCTTTGCACCACCATATTTTTGATCTTCAAAGCACAAAAAAAAATGATGTTTTCATGGGAAGAAAGCAGGCTGCAGTTTGTGAAGATATTGAAAGAGTGGAGAACGTTGCATGATTTCTTGGTTGCTTGAGCCACTAAGCTATCAATATATGGTGAATGCAATGTGGGTTTCTGGGTTGGTTGGGTGTGTTTGTGCCTTTCTTTCAGCTTTTTTGATGTTAAAAGGTTGGTCATTAATTGGTGATGCTCTTTCCCATTCGATTGTTCCTGGTGTAGCAGGAGCTTACCTTTTAGGGTTACCTTTTTCACTCGGTGCTTTTTTTTCTGGTGGTCTTGCAGCAGCAGCAATGCTCTTTTTTAACCACCGGACAAAGCTGAAAGAAGATACCATTATTGGACTCATTTTTTCTTCCTTTTTTGCCTTTGGGTTGTTTCTCAAATCATTAAAACCAATGGCTGTTAATATTGATACGATTGTTTTGGGAAATATTTTAGCCGTCAGTTCATCAGATATTCTACAATTGGCTTTTATCGGCTTTTTTTCGTTGCTTATATTGCTTTTGAAATGGAAAGATCTTCTTGTTTCGTTATTTGATGAAACGCATGCGCATGCCATTGGATTAAATGTAAAGTTTTTAAAGATTCTCTTTTTCACATTACTTGCTGCTTGTACTGTTGCTGCTATGCAAACCGTTGGAGCGTTCTTGGTTATTTGTCTTGTTGTGACACCTGGGGCAACAGCCTATCTTTTAAGTGATCGTTTCGTGAATATCTTGGTTATTGCAGTTATAATTGGAACATTTACGAGTGTTTTGGGTGTTTATGTGAGTTATTTTTTAAATGCACAAACGGGGGGGGTTGTTGTGCTTTTTCAAGCATCTTTATTTGTTTTGGCTTTTATTTTTGCTCCTAAACATGGGTATATTGCTGCGCGCTTACGCATAAATGCGGCAAAAAAGGGTGTAATATTATCATGATTGATCAATTACTGCTTCCGTTTCAGTTTTCTTTTATGCTTAAGGGTATGCTTATTGTCATGATTCTTTCTATTCCCATGGCGATGCTTTCCTGTTTTCTTATTTTGAAAGGATGGGCGCTGTTAGGCGATGCCATTTCTCATGCAGTTTTTCCAGGTGTTGTTGTTGGCTATATGACAACACCATGGGTAATCGCATTTTTAACTTCTTTGCCATTTGCTTGGTTTCAGCATATGCGTCCAGAGAACATTACAATGACTCTGATTACTTGCGGTGCTTTTGTTGCAGGAATGGTGTGTGCACTATTAACGGGTTTTTTAGGGAGCAATAGCCGTATCAAACAGGACACGGTAATGGGTGTGGTATTTTCTTCGATGTTTGGTTTGGGGCTTGTTTTAGCCACGTCTATTTATAGTAGCTTAGATTTGAATCATATTCTATTTGGTAATCTTTTGGGTGTTAACTGGCTTGATATAACACAAACGGCGATTATTTCTGCTGTTGTCACTTTCATTTTAGCAGCAAAATGGCGCGACTTTATGCTGTATATTTTTGATACAGTTCAAGGACATGCAATGGGGTTACCAATATCTCTACTCCACTATACCCTTCTAACGATGATTTCTCTTACAATTGTTGCGGCTCTGAAAGCTGTAGGTATCGTGCTCGTTATTTCTTTACTGATAGCACCAGGAGCAATTGCTTATCTTGTTACAAAGCGGTTTTCTTTTATGTTAATGATCGCGATACTTGTTGCAGCTTTTTCTGGTTTTTTAGGGATTTATCTCAGCTTATTTATCGGCTCTGATTCTGCTTCCACAATTGTGTTGATCTTGACGTTGATTTTTATGGCTATTTTCATGATGATTTTCTTTCGTCAAAACACAGTTCAAGAAACTTGAAAGTGTTAAATTTCATGCATATCAGCCATGCATTTTTATATATTGTTTCTCATTTTTATTTTAATTAGAGTTCGGGGTGCTAGGTTATTTTTCCTCCTAATGTCTAGCAGGTGAATGCAGTGCATTTTCTCCCCCCCCAACGCTGCATTCTTAATTAAGAGGCTGCATTGATTTATTCTGCAGCCTTTTTATTTTTTTGATTTTCTAAAATCTCTTCTCTTTTCTTGAAATCATTTAAAATGATTATCATATTGCGTAAGCTATTCGGTATTTTCAAGGAACTTATAACAGCAAAGACGCTTACGCATAAAAGGGTAGAACGTAATTGTGCACTCGGACATGTAAACAGAAAAAAACAGATACAATGTTTTTGTAGAAGGTTTTGCGTAGAGGAAAATAGTACGAGAAAATGAAAAACGATTTGAAGATATCGCATCTTTTGCGTATCTGCTATTATATAGCAGGTTGGATAATGGTTATATTAGGTATTATCGGTGTAGTATTACCTATTATGCCAACTGTGCCTTTTTTATTGGTTGCCTCATGGTGTTTTACCCGTTCTTCTCCACGTTTTCATCAATGGTTGAATAATCATCGTATTTTTGGTCCCCCTCTTAAGCGATGGGAAGAAAAAAAAGCAATCTCTCCATTCGTTAAAGTTTTTGCAATGATGAGTATGACAGGAGGATTTTTATCCTTTTTCGTAATGGTACACCCTCCTTTATGGATTTCCTTACTTGCTGCGGTTATATTATTGCTAATTGGCATTTATATTGTAACACGTCCATCTTCATAAGGATAGAAAAGGCTTTATGAGATATTCTTTTTAGCTTCGACTTATTTGTAAAAACTATGAGGACTTTTAAGTTTTGAATATAAGCTCTCCATATCCAAAATGCATATGAAGTAGTAAGCTTTTTGAAAGCAATTAATTAATAATATGTTTGTGAAATGATTTTTATGAACAAAGAAGACTGTTTACGCACACTCAAAATGTTCTCACTTGGATAAACCACATTCATGGAAGAGAGTCATTATTTTTATAAGACATGTTTGTATGAATCTCTATATATACGTCATTGAAAAGTCATTGATATGATAGCCTTTTCTTTCTAAAAAGACGTTTCGTTTGTTTTCATATCTCTTAATGAGGATATAATACAAAGCTTACTAAACATCATCATTTTATACTTATACAGTTAAGAAACCGGTCTATTATATTAATCTTTAATGTTACATCTGTTCTTAGCTTAAGGATAATTCTTAAAAAACAACAGAATTTTTCAGATGGTTTTATGCATACACGCATTCTTATTATAATATGCGAATAAATAAATTCTCTATCTTTGTGTAAGCTTATTCGAAATAAAAATATTATTGCATTCTCTGTTTGTTAATGAGGTCATGCCCCCCATGTAAAACAAAAGGTCTCCCAAATCATGTTATTTACACATTTATTTTTATGAAACATTTCTCAACGCTTTACGCATTTCATGATAGCAGACCATACATTGGATAAAGTAAAATCTCCTGTAAAGTTTATAAAATCTATTTGGGCACTATCATCCTTGCCTTGCAAAATGCACACTGATAGTCACCATGCTATTTGTCATCCTCCAATGTTGCCTTAGCAATTCCTAATGTTACA
>NZ_JBHIMK010000025.1:0-1170 GCF_042194085.1 Bartonella sp. MU70NMGDW | reverse complement strand
TTACAAACAAGGGAAAGAGCATCAAGAGTTTCGATTTCCTGAGGTGCACAGCCTGTAAAGTCATTGGTAAGATCCGTGCCCCATCCAAAACTCATGCGCACTCTACCATGGAAATGATGATAGGTTTTTTCAATTGTATTGACATCAAGAGCATCAGAAAAAATTAAAAGTTTTTCGCGTGGATCTTTTCCTTTTTCTTTCCACCATTGAATAATACGTTCGCCACCTTCAATAGGGGGCGCACTATCGGGTCTGAAACCTGTCCAATCAGCGACCCAATCTGGTGCATTGCGTAAAAATGCTTCTGTACCAAAGGTATCAGGTAAAACAATGAGAAGATTTCCACCATAATAACGGTTCCAATCTTGCAAGACTTGATATGGAGCTCTGCGTAATTCATCATCGTTGTTGCTGAGAGCCGCAATAACCATGGGCAATTCGTGTGCATTGGTTCCAAGAGCTTCTAAATCCGTATCCATGGCAAGAAGAACATTAGAAGTTCCAGTAAAAGAATTACCAATGCCTTCTTTTAATGCTTCCACACACCAGCGCTGCCATAAAAAAGAATGGCGACGCCTTGTCCCAAAGTCAGATATTTTAATATCAGGCAATTTTTTGAGACGTTCAACTTTACTCCACATTTTTGCTTTAGCACGCGCATAAAGTACATCAAGAGCAAAACGATCTAGTTTTTTGAGAGCTGCACGTGAACGTAATTCACTGATAATAGCAAGGGCTGGAATTTCCCACATAGAGCTATGAGCCCACGAACCATAAAAATGAAGCATATATTGGCCATCTTTGCGGGTTAGTTCATATTCTGGGAGTTGAAAATTCTCAAGCCACTGAAGAAAATCCGGTTCAAAAATTTGTTTGCGTCCATAAAATGTATTACCAGCAAGCCAGATCATTTCATTTTTTGTAAAGTGCAAACTAAGAGCATGATCAAGTTGAGCACGTAATTCACTCTCATCAATATCATCGGCAAGACGTATTGTTTTAGAGCGATTTATGAGGGAAAAAGTAACATTAACATCAGGATACAACCCCCAAATCATCTGTACCATAAGAAGCTTATAAAAATCCGTATCGAGAAGTGAACGAATAATGGGATCAAGTTTCCAAGTATGATTGTAAACACGTCTAGCAATATCCGGATGATTCATAACC
>NZ_JBHIMK010000249.1:0-1711 GCF_042194085.1 Bartonella sp. MU70NMGDW | reverse complement strand
GGAGCCCCTTGCAAATTCTCTGTTCCATAAACGGTTGCCCTCTGCCCATCAAGCTTTATCGAGGCCCCTAAACGATTGAGTTCTTGAACATGCATAAAACGATTTTCGAAAATCGTCTCTGTAATATGCGCAATGCCTTCAGCCCGTGTCATGAGCGCCATGAATTGCGCTTGGAGATCGGTTGGAAAAGCAGGATAAGGTCCTGTTTTAATATCAACAGGCATAATTTTGGTGTTCTTTGGATTTCGCTTAACATGAATTCCTTGAGGTTCTATTTGAATCTCGAGCCCTGTTTTTTGGAGCACCTTAAGCACTTTTGTGAGGTGATTAGGATTTGCATTTTTAAGAAAGACATCGCCTCCTGTCATAGCAACAGCCATTGCATATGTCCCCGCTTCGATTCGATCAGCAATAACGCGTATTTTTGTTCCTTTAAGTTTTTTAACCCCTTCAATTGTAAGCGTTGTTGTTCCCTCACCAGTTATTTGAGCCCCCATAGCATTCAAAGTTCGAATAAGATTTGCCACTTCTGGTTCACAAGCTGCATTCTCAAGAAAGGTTGTTCCCTTTGCCAATGTCGCCGCCATAAGCATTACATGGGTTCCACCAACAGTAACTTTAGGGAAACGATAGTGAGCACCTTTTAACCCCCTTGGTGCTTTTGCATGAACATATCCATTTTCGATCGTAATCTGTGCGCCTAAAGTTTTGAGCCCCTCAAGGATAAAATCGACAGGTCTGGTTCCGATAGCGCATCCTCCAGGAAGCGAAACATAAGCCTCTAAGCATCGTGCAAGGAGAGGTCCGATAACCCAAAAGCTTGCGCGCATTTTTTTCACCAGTTCGTAGGGCGCCCGTGTTGTCGCTATTTTTTGCGCAGTAAAATGAATTGTTCTTGAATTCACACACTCATCGTTAAACTCTTGTCCATCAACGGCATATCCAACACCATGATTATTGAGGATACGAATAAGCAGTTCGACATCAGCCAGATGAGGAATATTTTCTAAAGTAAGCGTTTCTTCTGTCAAAAGCGCCGCAATCATAAGAGGCAATGCAGCATTTTTTGCCCCTGAGATAGGAATTGTTCCTTTAAGTTTTTTTCCCCCAATAATTTGAATAGAATCCATCGTGTTTTCCCTCTTTTCCTTTGTGCCTGCCCTTCCAAAGGTTTTTCCCCCTTCGAGAAGTTATGCTTTATTAATCGTTTTAGAACGCATTCTAAATATGAGAACAAATTATTGAGAAGTTTGGTTGCAAAGCTTCACTAAAAAACATTTTTTTTTCATTTTAGAGCTCTGTTTGCGCTCTTTGTCGGCTTTGCTCTTTTCGACGTTTCAGGTTTTGACGCAATTGTTGCGCCAATCTTTCTTGACGTCGTTTTGCTTTTTCATCTTGATGATTCATTTCATTTTGTTTTTGTTTTTGATGCATTTGTGTCATTGCGCAACCTTTTAAACAGTGTTGAGCTTCTATCCAAGCAACTCATAACCTTAAATATTCAAGCGTATAAGAAACATATGTCATGACATAAGATACGTTTTCTTGCAAGAATATACAAATGTTCTCTTGCCTATTTTCTGACAATATGGCACAAGACAGCGCAAAGATTGAAAAGGGGCTGCGGTAGCTCAGTGGTAGAGCACTCCCTTGGTAAGGGAGAGGTCGAGAGTTCAATCCTCTCTCGCAGCACCATTTTATTCTTCTTTTG
>NZ_JBHIMK010000248.1:0-1723 GCF_042194085.1 Bartonella sp. MU70NMGDW | reverse complement strand
TAGAGTGCAAAAAATAGCGCTTAACCTAGATTCCTCTCAAAAATTCTCTGATGCCTCTCAAAGTAACTTGAAAAAAAGCTCTTGTTCATCCGTAGCTGGTAGTAGAAGTTATGTATCCATTGCAGTAGAATCTTGGTTTTTATCAGGTTTGCTAACTTGTGTATCGGAACAGACAGAAAAAAAACGTAAGGGTGGTTCTGTATCTGCTGTCATTCTCTTATCGTTTGGGATATTAAAAAGAGAGAGTACAAAAAATAAAATACGCTTGCCTTTCCCAGCAAGAGTTTCTGCTATCTTTAAGACTAGTAAGGTCTTTCTCGTCCTACACGCCATAATCAATTCGCAACAGTCTGCTTCTTTTAGAACTCCTCACAGAACAAGCTTTAAGCGCTTCTTGTTGATGATCTAAAAGCTTTTTCGGTTTTTTTTCTTAAGCGTAGCTTCTCCTTTTTCTTCAAAAGGACTCAAATCTATTTGACTGTTTTCTCAATCAAACAGATTAATCCTTTGAATCTGGATTTCTTGGACTGCAAAAATATGAGAAGCGTTATCACTCCACTCTGTTTCGAGTGCTATCGATAAGAATATGACAGGTGAGGATTTTTTTCCCACTGACTACTATAAAAACTATCAATATCTTCTTTCTTGATCTGATGATTTGTATTATAAAACTTACAATGCACCATCACTCATATTATATTTGTCCGTCTATATCACATCCAAGTTGCATCCTTGCCAAGCAGCGTTGCTATATGAGGAAAAGTCTTATTGCTATCATCTCGTCCCTCACGAGAGAACTTATTAAAATAAACCTTCATTCTAGATGCTTAAAAATAAGCTAAAAAACATGTTGTTGGAGTTTGAAATTTGAAAACTGAGCTTTGCCTCTCTAAAATGCAAACTTCCCAATCCTTTTCTGAAACTAATCGTTCACGATCTTATTCCAGAAGACCCAAAAAATCCTACAAACAGAACCAAAAATAATCAAAGTCCTCTCCAAAATTTTCAGATATCCTCGTCTTTCAGAAAAAAAACTGTCTTATATCTGCAATTTGGCTTGAGAAAAAACGGAACATCTCCACTCATACATAAAAAATGGCGAGAAGGTGAAAAAAACGCTTCCAACTTACCTCTATCTTAATATCATAAAAAAGCTACAAAACTTGCTTCCAATGAAAAACGCAAGCCAAACTCTTCGTCATGGCACACAATCTTTTTAAAGGGGCAGAAACCTTCAAGAAAAATCAACATAAAGGGCCTGCTACTGTAGTCCAATCTTGCCTATTTTTTAATTGCTAACAATACCTAGGGGCTGCTTTCTTATAGAATTAAAAGCATCTGGAGAAGGTGAAAAAGCTTCCAGAAAATGATTTAAGAAAATTTGCTCTTGCTCTTAGCTCGAAATATAAAATGTTATGATAGGCTTTTGATGAAAATGATGTTGTTTTGGGATAAAAAAGACAAACATGCGTGGAGTGGAGGCTTTGCTAGCCTTTTGTCTTAAAAGACAAAACCTAAAATGCCTATGATCGTAACGATACCCCGATTATTTGCAAAGAGTGTTTTGTAGAGGGTAAAGCATTATGTTGGTAGCAAAAAGCCTGTAAAGAGAAAATGGTTATGGCATGTAAGAATAGTGCTCTTTATTTATTATGGCTGATCCATGAGCTCTAAGATATAAATTGAGAGGGAATGGGCGGCATTAAAAGTTAAACGCGCATGG
>NZ_JBHIMK010000247.1:0-1725 GCF_042194085.1 Bartonella sp. MU70NMGDW | reverse complement strand
ATTACGCGTATCGCTAAAAAAAATCAATATCCCATCGCAAAACGTCGTCCAATGCAAGAAACTTAATACATGCCTCCCATAAAAAATAATTAATTGAATGTTTTTTATTATATAATAAATTGATTTATAAGGATAATTATCCATCATTCACTCTGCGTCAAACATTCTAAATATCTTAAAATTCTCTCGTTTCAAATCTGTTTTTTTGTTGAATCAATCAAAATCGCTTACTTGTTCATCAAAAGCTGAATTGATGTATAAGTAAAAATGATTACGAAACGAAAAAATATCTCTTTTGAATGCTCTCAAATGCTAAGAGCTATCGTAACATTGCGACCAGCTTACTCCTTCATAAGCGTAAAGATAGTGGTGCTCAATAGATTTTACATTATTTCCATGAGAGCCTTTAATGTTATACCATTCACTAGTACCAACGCGAAATGGGCTTTGGAGCATTGCGAGATACCTCTTTTAAACAAGCTCATGAATATGCAACACAATGGCGTTCTATATTACGTAAGGGATATGCCCCTCTTAATCAAAAGCGACATTTTTTGATCTTTTCTTAAGGTTCATATTCATTTAGAAATCTTTATTAATATTCGCCTATCTTTAAATACTGAGAAAACTCATCAACCGGCTTACTGAATAACATTCATTAAAATATCATATAGTCAATCATAAATCGTATTACATAACTTGAATCAGAATTCTCGATATTATCATATTTCACTGTTTCAAATACCTTTATTACAAACCAATAGAGAAATAAGCGTATTCTTTTCAAAAAAATAAAAATTATTACGTAGCTTTATCATTTCTTTTCTATTCAATTTTATAGTTTTTTTAAAGATACAAAAATAATATATTTCTCATTTATATACTTACTTAGGTAGATTTTTCTACATATCTCATACCATAGATATGTATAATGCATAATTCTCTAAGAAGTCTTATTTTCATGTTTTTCTTTTATATTTAATAATTCATTAATCGTATATTTTATATGTTTTAAAATTGTTTTTCAAATTACATACCACTCTTTTTATTCGTACGTTATTGAACATTTTTTTGATTGATAAATTGTATACCATCAAGAAAAATAAAAGGAAATTTATGATTATAAAACAATATGTTATTATATAATCATGTATTACATATGATAATTACGCTTTTGGTCATGTAAAACAATCTCTAACAACAAACACAAAGCGTTCTTTTTTTAAGAATTTTGTGAAATTTTTTCTATTATCGATATCTCATGAAATAAATATCCCTGATATCTCTCAGTGCATCCAACCTCATCTCACAATGATAAATGATACGCGTGAAAAGTATAACATACATTATCTACCATTATCTTTATGCTTATGAATCGTGCAAAGACATCATTACACACTTTGCCAATTCTCAATGTTGCGATAACTCTTGACTATTGGAAAGTGTTCTTTCAGCACGTATTTTATTTCTTTCTTAAATAATTTTTATTCACATAACTCTCCCTGCTTGGAACGTGCAAAAGAATGATTTTGATTAATTTAACATAAAACACATTTGAAATGAGGGAATTCTTTACGAATCTGGGCTTTCTCATTCAACATAAAAATTATAAATTATCATTTTAAATCAATATATTGAATTATATTTTCTTCTTATAACACATTAAAGAAGATGATTTTTCAATACCTGAACCAATGGTTTATCAGCATCAGGCATAGGGTATTT
>NZ_JBHIMK010000246.1:0-1736 GCF_042194085.1 Bartonella sp. MU70NMGDW | reverse complement strand
ACAACGATCATTATTGCTCATCGCCTTTCAACGATTGCTCGTGCTCATAAAATTGTGGTCATACAAAATGGACAACTGATTGAACAAGGTACTCAAAAAGAATTGCTAGAAAAAGAACATGGGTTTTATAAAAAACTTCATAATATCCAGTTCAAAAAACATACCTCCTAATTTCTAGATCCTTAAATAAGACTTGAAATAAAAAATGGGTAGAAGGTAATGCTCCATTTATAAAAAAGACTTGTTACCAAGAAAAAGTATTACTTCAACCAAGAATTGGCAGAGAATTTTATGGTTTATTGCAAATTTTCTTTATATTTATGATGAATCAATCAACAGCACTTGTTGTGTGTCATAAGAGATATTGGCGTATGCATAAAAACCCTTAAGATAAGCAATAAAAATACCTCTACATTTTCAAGTGAAAAAATTGTCGGCGACATGAGAAGCTGGAAAATAGAATGATAATGCCGACTTATATCCTTAATAAATACTTATACCTTTATTAATAACGGTAGTATGGATTTTATACCATTCATAAGAGGTCCTTTATACCATTTCACAAGCAATCTTATGAAATAGGCTCAAGCGCACACTGAGAAATGTTTCTTTAAAACAAGCTCATGAACTTGCAACACAATAGTGTTATATTTTGGAGTATTCTGTTTGGAGGGCTATTCGTTATAAGAAAAGTGATCTCATTCAAAAACACAATAAACAAAAATCTAAAATAATAGGTAATTTTTATTATTAAAAAATATTGCTTTAAATGCATTTGACAATAAAATCGATATCTTATGAATTCTCCGCTTGCCTCACGCTTTTGTTTATCACGTTCTTTAATGGAATCATGTCCTTCACGTAAAAACAGAATGCCATTGTGTTGCAAATTCAGGTGCTTGTTTTAAAGAGACTTCTCTCAAAGTCTTCCCCAAGCCCATTTCGCGATAACGTCCGTGAATTGTATAACGAGAAACCCATTACCCCCTTCTTTACGCTTATGGAGTAACAAGCCAGCACCATTCACACTATTTTGCCAGCCCCTAATGTTGCGACAGCCCTTAGCTCTCGAGATGGTTCATAAGAGGCATTTTTAGTCATTTCTTAATAGTTTTATCCACACAGGATTCCCCGCTTGTAACATGCAAGGCGAATGGTTTGATTCAACGCGAGAGAGATTCGCAATGAGAGAATCTTACGATATTTAAAGTTCTAATTCAAATTGAATAATGATACATTATCTTTATAAATCAATATATTGCATACACTACATTCTTTAGGCAACAGCACGAGATGGGCTTGAGAACAAGGTAAGGTATTTCTCTACAATAAGTATATAACAGCAAAATAACATACTATTTTTCGTGAATATTTTGTCCCTTTAGAGAATAGCATAACAAAAAATCGAATATTTCAGATATATCTCTTCACGCCTCAACAAAAAGCTTCTTCTTTTATAGGATTTCTAGTCTATGCCTCCTTCCTCAGATTTAAAAATGAAAGACAAAAAACGAAGAAATTGTTTTTTTAAAATTCAATCTTTAATAATCTCTTTCATAAAAGAGACCAATACTAGAATTTTGTTCATTTCCTATGGCACCTTTAGCTTTGAGATGACGCGAAATATCTAAATTAATTGTCCCTTTCGTCGTTCCATCAGACCCTGCTTCAAAGCCCAAATAAATATTATTGTGTATGTAGCGTCCAATACGTAAGCCTGTATTACCCTTCTCATT
>NZ_JBHIMK010000245.1:0-1740 GCF_042194085.1 Bartonella sp. MU70NMGDW | reverse complement strand
CTTTTCTTCCTGCAAAAGTTTCTCCATCTTACTACCTAATATTACCGACCATTACTTTTTTCATGTGTGGTTTGGTTATCATGAAATGGATGAAACACTCTCAAAAGTCTCTATGAGAGAAAAACCATAACATTTCACCCACAATGTTTTCTTCTAAAAGAAATCGATACTTTTTTGAGAGCATTGCCACATCCAACTTTCAATATACAATGCAAATATAAAGCAACACATTGATTTATAATGATAATATAGCAAACTCGAATATTGTAAGATTCTTTCTTTTCAAATCTGTTTTTATGGTTGAAACAAGCAAAATCATTTGCTTGCATATCAGTAAGTGGAGAAAGCCGTATAAATAAAAACAATTTAGAAAAGGAAAAATGCCTTTTATGAACTCTCATAGTTAAAATCTATAACAACAGGAAGGCAGATATATAATATGCCTCTTTGCATCTTCATAAGTATACAAATGGTGTGGCTTTATAAGGCTTTATAATTATAAAGAAACTTTTGTGTTTTATACCATTTACGAGGTGGCGTCGCAAAATGGGCTTATACACATTGCAAAGATATCTCTTTAACACAAGTGCATAAATTGGCAACACAAGTATATTTGTGTTTAGAACATTCTTTTTATATGAGAGGCATAATCCCAACAGGATAAACAAAAGCGTAAGACACATAATCTTCATTATTTAAAAGACACGACCATAGAGATTTATGAAAATTATAAAACTGAATTAATAAGATGATGATAAAAATAAGAGATAACTTCCACCTTTTTTGCTTTTATATTTTTTAAAAATTAAAAAGATCCTTCCGTTTTTAGAAATGACTCGCTAGCAAATATATACAATATTTTCTCCCCTATTTGATATATAAAAGCTGACATAACCGATAAAGCAGTAAACCATCTTAAAATATTGATCTCAAATATGCTGTTGTATAAGGAGTAGGTGTTGATTGACACACAAAAGCAAAAGCTTAGCAAAACAACGTCATAAAATAAATGTGCCACCAAACGATTGGAACGATATAGGGAAGTCAAAAACACTTTGTAGAACAAAATCCGTAACATCTAGCTTTACGGCCGCTTATTCTTACAAACGTGCGTGCTGCTCCCTATATCCATAAAAATAAATAAGCAATCCTTAGCTAAAAAATATGCAACGTCAATGTGATGCTATAACAGAGCTTCGCTTTCCTTTATCAACAAAAGCATGAGAAATTTTGAAACAAACCCATCTTTCTCGCGATAAATTTTTTCCACAACTGATCATATTTCCTTTAATATAAATTGGCATAGCGATTTACATAAAACATATTGCGCTTAAAACATCCCCCATTGGTTTTGCTTTAGTTTACGCCATTAGAAAAAAAGTTTTTGTAACTTGTTTCATGAAACATAAAATTTAAAATCAACACAGGAATTAAGAAAATGAGCAACCACACGCGCTGCTAATACAGGTATTACAATTTCGCACATAAATTGAGATGGAAGGAAGATAAAATAGCACCACTCTATAGCAGAGTAGCTGATAGAAAACGTCTAGCAAGAAAAGCAATCAAAAAACTTCACAAAATTGAGATTAGCAGAAAAGCAAATGAGCACAAATCACTGAAAAAAATTCCTATACACAATCAACTGCTTTTATAACAATAGATGGCGGAGAGGAAGAGATTCGAACTCTCGAGAGCCTTTTGAGCCCTACTCCCTTAGCAGGGGAGCGCCTTCGACCA
>NZ_JBHIMK010000244.1:0-1764 GCF_042194085.1 Bartonella sp. MU70NMGDW | reverse complement strand
ACAACAGGTTATACTTTAGAACAGTTAGATGAGATTTCACTCAATCTTGAGGCATTGCCGGCTTCTTTAGACAGCCCTCGTTGGCAAAGTGGTGCCCCAATGCTTGGTGCTTTTGATGATAACAATCGGCTTGTTATGTTTACGGGAGCACCGATGGAGGCAACGGTTGTTTCACAAGAGATGGGGGCACCGGATGGAAGTTTTAACTTTATCACGAAAATGTTTGCCGAAGTTGATACGACACAAGGTCTTTTAAGTATAGGGGAACGTCGTCTTCGCAATAATCAGACACCGATCACATGGCATAAGGAAAGGGTGTGTTCTTATGTCACGGGCGCTTATCATGGGCGTTCACGCAATCGTTATCACCGGTTTAAATTACGCATTCCTAAGAATGAACCTTGGACGATGATAATAACGCATTATATATAAAAATACAATAAAGTCAATGGTTTGAGTGAAATTATTTTATAAGAATCCACTTAAGAATCCACACTTTTATGCATGATTCATTTGACCATTTTTTATATAAGATTGCCATGTATGAATAGACCCAAAAAAGCTAATCATAAAGAAGTTTAAGAAGAAAAAACAACTTCAAAATGTCCTTCAAGCGTTTTAACTTCTTTCGGATTAACAATAATCTTTATATCGTTTCCCAATTTTGCCAAACACTCAAGCATTTTCATTTCACTAATTCCTCGAAATTCTCCACTTAAGAGTTTAGACAATTTGGGTTGAGTCATTTTCAAAAGTTGACTAGCCTGTTTTTGTGTTAAGTTCTTTTCTTTAAGAATTTGACTAATCTTATGAGCAAGTTGCGCTTTGATAAGCATCTCTCTGGAATCTGAAAAGCCAAGATCCGCATAAACATTGGAACTACCGTGAAAAACATTGATCATTTTAATTCCCTTCTAATTGTTCTGCTAACTTGAGACGTTCTTTGATCAGATTAATGTCTGGTTTTGGTGTTGCAATGCCACGGGTCGATTTTTTCTGAAAACAATGCAACACATAAAGAGATTTTTTTATATTGTATCGTATAAACAGCGCGATAAGTTCCTTGAATATCGCGTTCAATAATTTCTAGAACATTGGCAGATTCAAACCCCTTGAGAACCTTAACATTTTCTCCTCTATCTCCTATCTGAGCAAGATAAAGAGCATAACCAATCCTTTGTTGAATAAGATCAGGAAGACTTTTTATATCTTTGAGTGAAGAACCAAGCCATATGATACGTTTTATTTTACTCATGATTACTAATATACCCATATGGATATATTTTCAAATATTTATTTTAATTTTGTGATTTTTTAATAACTATTATTAATAAAATTGACTTGATAAAAATGGTAACAAAAAACCATAATTGTTTATTTGTTTTATGAAAAGCTGCTTTTAAAAAACAACGCTCGTAAATGTAAAAAACCGTTTTGTTATAAGATATTCACTTAATATGCATGTTCTTTTGATTGGATTGTTAAAGCTACCGAGCGTTTATAGGCTCTCTCATTCAAATGAGTGAGTAAAAATCATACGCACCATTTACGTTTCTTTTGATAAGTTTTTATATCTCTAATAGAGCGCTTGCAATATGATACGTTTTGTATATATGCACTGATTACTCCATTGTGGATGATTCATTTTAATCATTAGAATAGACATTTGAAAGCCGCGTCATATCACTTGGCACGGCTTTTTTTTATTTTACTCTCTCTTTTATGATATGTTTATAGCAATGCATTTTATATGCGTTTATAACC
>NZ_JBHIMK010000243.1:0-1768 GCF_042194085.1 Bartonella sp. MU70NMGDW | reverse complement strand
GAAGTGAACGAATAATGGGATCAAGTTTCCAAGTATGATTGTAAACACGTCTAGCAATATCCGGATGATTCATAACCCTTTTTCTTTCAGTCTCATAGAATCTAAAATTATTGTGCACCAATATGGTCAATATAGGGAGTGCAGAAAATATAACAATTCTGTGGCTTTGAGCAAGAATAAAAAAGCCTGTTATTTTTTCTGTTTTTAAGATTTAAGAATACGTATGATTTCATGTTGACCTATTTTTTTTAACTTTATTCCTGCGTTAAGTTTGGCATATTTCTTACCGTCAACACTAAGCATATTTTCAGATCCCCATTTTACTTTGATAGTATAGATGGCATCATAAAATTTTATTTTTGTTTCATATTTAGGCCAAGAGGAGGGTAAATGTGGTTTTAAAAACAACAGATTGCCTTGACGTTGAATCCCAAGAATGGCTTGTATCGCGGTATGGTAGAACCATCCTGCTGAACCTGTATACCATGTCCAACCGCCTTGTCCACGACGTGGTTCAATGGCGTAGATGTCTGCAGCCATAACATAGGGTTCAACACGATAAACTTCAGGATTTTTACCATGGGTGATTGGATTGATCATAGAAAATAGAGAATAAGCTTTGTCTGCTTCACCCATCTCAGCAAGCGCTAGAATGCTCCAAATAGCACCATGCGTATATTGACCACCATTTTCTCGAATGCCTGGAGGATAACCTTTTATATAACCAGGTTCGAGAGTACTTTTATCAAAAGGAGGCCAAAAAAGACGTATAATGCCGGCTTTTTTGTCCCATAGATGTTCAAGCATAGAAGCCATTGCTTGTTTTTGGCGCTTAAGTGATGCCATTTGAGAAATGACAGCCCAAGATTGCGCAATGGTATCAATTTGGCATTCATCATTTATTTTAGAACCAAGGGGTGTTCCATCATCAAAATAACCACGTCGATACCAAGCGCCATCCCAACCATTTTTTTCTAAAGCTGTAGTCAAATGTTTAAGGTATGCACTCCATGTGTTAGCATGGTTATGGTCGCCACGTTTTTTGGCAAGAGGAATAAATGCTTGTAGTGTAGTGCCAAGAAACCAACCCAACCAAGTACTTTCCCCTTTTTCTCCAATGCCCACTAAATTCATGCCATCATTCCAATCTCCGCCTAAGATGAGAGGAAGACCATGTTGACCACAACGTTTGATGGCAAGATCTAAAGCTAAAGAACAATGTTCATAAAGTGTTGCTGTTTTTTGAGATTGCGTGGGTTGAAAATAAGCATCTTGTTGTTCTATCTCTAGAGGAGGGCCTTCAATGAACGCAATGGGAATATCAAGAAAGTCGTACTCACCAGTGGTGTTAACATAAAGGGCGCTACCATAGGCTAGCCAAACAATGTCATCAGAAATGCGTGTGCGAACGCCTGCGTTGGTGTCAGGCAACCACCAATGCTGTACATCACCTTCGGGAAATTGATGGGCTGCAGCGTTTAACAATTGTTCACGTGCCAGTTGTGGTTCAAGGAGGAGTAAAGACAAGCTATCTTGCAATTGGTCACGGAAGCCAAATGCACCACTAGCTTGGTAAAATCCTGCGCGTGCCATGATGCGGCATGCATAGGTCTGATAAGGGAGCCAATGATTGACCATAATATCAAAAGAGGGATCCGGTGTTTTAACTTGAAAAGGAGAAACAAAATCGCTCCATTGCTGTTTTTGTTTTGTGAGCAGAATTTCAAAATCACTTGCACGTACTTGATTGAGTAATTTTTCAGCTTCT
>NZ_JBHIMK010000242.1:0-1770 GCF_042194085.1 Bartonella sp. MU70NMGDW | reverse complement strand
GAAGTGAACGAATAATGGGATCAAGTTTCCAAGTATGATTGTAAACACGTCTAGCAATATCCGGATGATTCATAACCTTTTTCTTTCAGTTTCATAAAATCTAAAATATTATGCACCAAAACGGCTAATATAGGCGGTGCAATATAATCACTCTACAGTTTTGGGCAAGAATAAAAAAGTCTGCTCTCTTTTTTCATCTTTTATCTTTAAGATTTGACAATACGTATAATTTCATGCTGACCTGTTTTTTGTAACTTTATCCCTGTATGAAATTTGGTATATTCTTTGCTATTAACATAGAGCATATTTTTAAGTCCCCATTTTACTTTAATGCTATAAACGGCATCATAAAACTTCATTGTTGCTTCATATTTTGGCCAAATAGAGGGTAAATGTGGCTGCAAAAACAAGAGGTCTCCCTGACGCTGTATTCCAAGAATAGCTTGTGTTGCGGCGCGATAAAACCAACCGGCTGAACCTGTATACCAAGTCCAACCGCCTTGACCACATCGTGGTTCAACAGCATAAATATCTGCGGCCATCACATAAGGTTCAACACGATAAATTTCAGGATCTTGTCCGTGGGTAATTGGGTTTATCATAGAAAATAAAGCATAAGCTTTATCGTTTTGTTCCATTTCAGCCAACGCAAAAATACTCCAAATGGCACCATGCGTGTATTGACCACCATTTTCTCGAATTCCTGGAGGATAACCTTTTATGTAACCAGGCTCGAGCGTACTTTTATCAAACGGTGGCCAAAAAAGGCGAATGAGTCCACCTTTTTTATCATAGAGATGTTCCAGCATTGATGTCATTGCTTGTTCTTGGCGTTCAAGCGATGCCATTTGAGAAATGACAGCCCAAGATTGAGCAATGGTATCAATTTGACATTCATCATTGATTTTAGAACCAAGAGGCGTTCCATCATCAAAATAACCACGTCGATACCAAGCACCATCCCAACCATTTTTCTCTAGGGATTTTGTTAAATGTTCAAGGTACGTACTCCATATTTGCATATGGCTATTGTCACCACGTTTTTTGGCTAAAGAGATAAATGCTTGTAATGTGTGCCCAAGAAACCATCCTAACCAAATGCTTTCGCCTTTTCCTTCCACACCGACCAAATTCATGCCATCATTCCAATCCCCACCTAAAATAAGAGGGAGACCATGTGGTCCGCAGCGTTTAATGGCAAGGTCTAAAGCTAAAGCACAATGTTCATAAACTGTTGCAACCTTTGAGGATTGGATAGGTTGAAAATAAGCATCCTGTTGCTCATTTTTGAGAACATCACCTTCAATAAAAGGAATGAGCGTATCAAGAAAGACATCATCGCCAGTGGTATTAACATAAAGAGCTGTTGCATATGCAAACCAAACGATATCATCAGAAATGCGCGTACGAACACCAGCATTTGTGTCAGGCAACCACCAATGTTGCACATCACCTTCAAGAAATTGGTGCGCTGCTGCATTTAACAATTGTTCACGTGCTAATTGTGGTTCCAGCAATAACAAAGACAAGCTATCTTGTAACTGGTCACGAAAACCAAATGCACCACTAGCTTGGTAAAAGCCCGCGCGTGCCATGATGCGGCATGCGTAGATTTGATACGGAAGCCAATGGTTGACCATAAGATTAAAAGAAGCGTCAGGTGTTTTGACTTGGAAAGGAGAAACAAAATCATTCCATTGCTGTTTTTGTTTTGTGAGCAGAATTTCAAAATCACTTGCACGTACTTGATTGAGTAATTTTTCAGCTTCT
>NZ_JBHIMK010000241.1:0-1777 GCF_042194085.1 Bartonella sp. MU70NMGDW | reverse complement strand
TAACATATTTTTATCAAAAATTTTTATCTAAATGACAAAACAATAATGAATATATTCTTGAAAATTCTGCAATAAAGGAAAAACCGCGGTTCTCGAAAATCTGAAAGAAAATAAGCCCGTTTCCCCCACATGATCCAAAATGCTTTTAGCCCTCTCATAAGAAACATCAATCGTTTTAACTAGCCAAGAGCCCCCCTGAAGATGCGCTTCACATTTATTTTTTCTCCTACACTTTGCCAAGTAATGCTCACTCAAGAAAACCACAAACAAATGTAGAAAAAACATTGCGAGATAAAGAGATAAAGAGCATGCTTGCTCAAGCCCTTTTTATGTTTCTAATGATAATCACACGAAAAAATCTTACATTAACCTTTTATTTTTGCATTAAGGATAATCGCCTTGCATCTAACCTTTACCAATATACTGCAATGAATGCGTGCAAATACCGTAAGAATAAGCAGATGCCAAGCCATGGAGACTATCGCTATTAGAAAAACATCTGATAAAAACCAAAATAGCTTTCATGACCACTCTATGACACATTTTATAGAGTGGTTTTTTTATAAAGCTTGTGCTTTCGCTGTTGCTTGTAAATCAACATCCAAATTGAACATAAGTGGTATATTTAAAAGAAAGATTAAGATAAATGAAAGCTCTGCACGCCATTCCAGATTTTGTAGCTAGAACAAAAATATTGCGTATTCTATTTGAGTAATCTCCGAAACGAAAATACAGATTCATTTAGCAAGAATATGAAATCTGAAAAGAAGAAACCTGTTTTTCTCTTTACTACCATCTGTCCATTCGGCTTTAGAACTTTCAAAAGCATCACAATATCTTCTAAAAATAAGAGATAACGTATTGTCCCCCCTTTTATAACTTACGTTTTTTATGGGAGCATATCCTTCAGAAAAAATAAAGTGTCCAAAATTAAAGCAGACTTGTGTTGTTCAATCATGGATTTGTTTTTAAGAGATAGCTCTCAACACATATCAAACAATTATTTCGGGACACTATCCGAAAAAGGTATAACGCACTCCTGTGAACGAACAGTTCCATATTACGAAATAAAAAGTATTTGCGATATTTAAAGCCCCTAATCAATAGGCAAAATAATAAATTATCCATTAGAAATCAAATATTTAAGGTAAAAGTTAGCCTTAAACGTTTCTAAGGTACTCATTATACTGTATACTGTTAAAGCTGTAGAGAATATGACAAAATAAAGTATTTTGCTGATAAGAGCTTATATTTAATCAATAACAATACAGTTAGCTGTTTATGCTTCAAAAGGGGCTGTTTACATTTGCTCAGAAAAACAGTTTGGATATCAATAGAATATTTGAAAGATAGGCGTTACGGAAATAATCTAAAAAGCTTAGCTTTTAAAAGAGCACAGCCAAGCATGAGATGATAGCATGGGTAAAATTGTTTTTTGGTTCTCGAAGGAAAAACTTTATAGAAAATCATGGGGCTGATAGAATATTGGTTACATCTGGAATTTGTTTTACTGGAAAAGATAACGCGGATCAAAATAGATAATAATGTTAGATTAAGACGTTAAATATGAGATTATCTTATTGTAGTGTAATCGATTATTCGAGTAAGGTAAGCCTTTGTAATGATAAAAAATGTGCTGGTAAAAATGAGCCAAAATGACTTATGAGTATGGATAAAAATCTTGTGGTGAGGAGAATTTAATGAAAAGAAAAGAGCATGTGTGAAAAAGCATATTTTATAGGTGCGCATGCTTATTCTGCACCCGTTATAGAATCAG
>NZ_JBHIMK010000240.1:0-1777 GCF_042194085.1 Bartonella sp. MU70NMGDW | reverse complement strand
AGTATTTCTCCTTCAAAAGGTAGACACCATCATCAAAGGAGAGAAGATCCTGAAACAGACTATACAAAGGTTGCTCCTCAACAAAGAGGAAGACCTTCATCTTCCCTCACAGCTGAGCAAATAACTGTCATACTTTTAAAAAACCCACATGTCCAAGCATATGGAGAAGAGGTTATGCACTGGGGTAAGGTCGTTTATGGCAATGACACGCTTTTCCAGCAACACTTGCAAGGAATACTTACAGATCCCAGTAAAGGAAAAGACCTTTCAAATCAACTTGCTGAAAATCCTGAATCTATACATAAACTTGCTGGCCGCTCCGCACTTGGCTTAAAAAGTCAAACACGCAAAGCAGCTGAAGAAGGTTTTAAACCACTCGTTGATGCCATTGATGGTTATACAAAGGCTGTAAAAGAGGCAAAGGAGAGGCTTTTGCAAACCCCTCAAGCAGAGCAAAGACGCCTTCAAGAAAATTCTCAGCAAGCTGAAAGATCTCATCATCGTCATCATCACACAAGAGGACAAGAACACAGCAGTCCAGAGCACAGCCGACAACGACAAAGACACGGTATGGCTTATGCCATGTAAGGGGGTATAAACATAAAGACGATAGTTTTTGTTTTTCGTTTAATCTCTTTTTCATAGAGTTTCTTGGCGCAAATAGTTTCATTACGGTTGCGCCAAAAATTGTTTTAAGATGTTACAAAAAAGAGTCCTAAAAATGGGCTCTCTCATTTATGATAACTTATTGATAAAATTTCACAAAAAAACTGTATAAAAGACACAAAGCTCCATTAGACTAGTTGCAAATAGCGCAGATCTTTGGAGACCACTCAATTTTGATATCTTCTTATAAAAATCATAAAGGGCGAGAGTGTGTACCAAAGAGGTTTTCTAAAACAATTCTTAAAAGGAAACATGCATGAAAAAAGATCACCCTTATCCTTTTCCATCTCCTTCAATACAAGAACTTATAGAGCTCTATGAAAAAGCAGCAGCAGAAGTATCAGGCGGAGAACCCCTCCCTAAAGAAACGCCTTCAAAAAGCAAAAGCAAAAGACTATCAACGATACCGGAAAAAGATGAGGAAAGACTCTCTCTTTTAAGAGAAGAAACTGTACATGCATCAACAAATGCAACAACGCCTCTCACAAGAGGCGGCTCTAACAAAAGGCAGCAACAACCTGAAACGACACACACAACAGTTACTCCTCAAGTTACCCAAAGGGCAGCAAAAATTCTCTCAGAAGAAGAAATCATTCAATTGCTTCCACACCATTCATTGGTTCGAACCTATCAAGAAGAAATTCAACGTTTATCTGCAAATGCCTATGGCAACCCCGACATTTTACAAGAAAAAATGCAGGAAATTCAAAGAAATCCTGCTGCAGGAGAAGAACTCTCATGGCGCATGGCAGCATATCCTGAAAGTATCGCGAAACTTTCCGGCACCAGCATGTTGGGCATCAAAAATCAAACACGCAGACAAGCGGAAGAGAGTTATTCCGCTCTCACTGTCACCATTGATTGTTACACTGAAGCTGTAAAACAAGCAAGAGAGAGCCTCTTACAATCTCCAGAGCAAGAACTCAAAAACTATGAACGTTTAATGGGAAAGACGGCCGTCGCTGAACTTCTGAAAAAACCGTCTCATTCTCAAAGGGAAAAACAAACTCTTTCAGAAGAAGAAATTTCCACCCAAATTCAACAACATTCAAAAGTCAAAAGGCACTATGCCCAGATCAAATATTGGTGCGAAGTTGTTTTTGGTAACGCA
>NZ_JBHIMK010000024.1:20902-24799 GCF_042194085.1 Bartonella sp. MU70NMGDW | reverse complement strand
ATTTTGATCATTCTGCTGGGGGGTATTTTTGATTTGTTCTTAACAATACCCATTGTGGCACTGTATATTTCTTTTATAAAGCGTTTGATATCGTATTACAAGGTTACGCGGCAATTAAATGCAGCGCTGAAAAAGCGTGTGTAGCCCTCATGTCATGGGGGGAGATGTGAGTTTTAGATCATGCCATTGCTTCACGGCTTGAGATGAAGGCATAGATTTTTTTTCTCATTTTACGCTGCTCTCCTTTTTGAAAAGGGCTGGTGGCAAGTAATAGGCTGGTGATAGGTCAGTGATAGATTTGTGATAGGCTGGTGATAGGTTTCAATGGGGCTGTTTATCGGCAGTTTGCTTGTTTTCTGTGAATTTGCAAAATCGTAAAAACGTGGAACTGTAAAGGCGCAGATGTGTGGTTGGTGAAGAGCCGTGAGGGTTTTGGGGTGCTTGGGATAAAGAGGGTGCGAAGTACGTTGAAGTGTTTTTTTTAGGAGCGCATTGAAATTTCTTTAAAAAAGCTTGTCGAGTATAAGTCATGACGGGACGACTATGAGAGGGAAGCAAACCCGCTAAAATTTGGACTGCTGAAAGAGAAGATTTTCGTGGGAACCTTACGTTGCGTAGAAACCATTGTTCCGTAGAAACTGTCGTTCTTTGAGGTGTCGGGAGAAAGGTCAGTTTTAAAATAGACAAAAAATTCTAAACACAATTTGCTGTTTTAAGCTTTATACTATGACGCCCCATAAGATTATGCTGTCTAAGTCGCGTGAGAAGAGAATAAGTCCGTGTGAATTTTATAAACCGTCAGAGGGGGATAAGCCCAGGGGTAAAAAACGTTTGGTTTTGGGGCTTTTGATATAAGGATACTGTTTGAGAGGCGTAAGGGAGGGGGATTGTTCGTTCGCAAAGCCTATGATGTAAAGAGTATGGGCTATTCAAGAGGGTGTTCGGGTATGGATAGAGATTGAAGGGCATGGCTTCTTTGAAAAGCATAGGTACTGATCATAAGTTTTGTTTATTCATATGGTTTTTTATGGCATCCAGTACCTGTTGGCTTATCTCCTGATGAGTCAGCCATCGTGAACCTTTTGGGGTTGTTTTTTGTCCTAATTGAATGGGGATAAAATCAACCTTGTTTTTGCGCGCGCATTCGAGGACCATTTGATCATGCGTGTTGGAACCAAAAATATGAAGAATACATGGCGGTTTAGGCAAAAGAGCTAACTGCTCAATTAATGCGCAAGAAAATGCATGGGCGGACGAATGAATCCATAATATGCAATATTTTAGATCATGCCATTGCTTCACAGCTTCTAAAAATTGCGCCTTTGATGCCGCACAATCATAATTCAATGGCACACACATATGCTGTTTTTGCAATGCCTCAAGCTGGACTTTATGGGAAAGAAAGCGTGCAGCAATAATCACTTCTTGCGGCTCAAGTGACTGACACAAAGGCGCAAGCATCCCTGTGCCCCCTACCACTAGATAACGATAGTGCGCATCCTTTTTTTTCAAGTCCCCTCCCTTATTGCTTTAAATCACACCACGGTGCTTTAAAAATGTACACATTTCATCAGCAAGCCTTTCACAACGTGTTTGTATCTCTTCACTGATAACTTTCCAAGTACGACCGTCATCATCTGAGGAAAAATCTTCGGGGGAAGAGGCGATTTGACATTGGAGTGCATAACCATAAAGCGTGCGCACCAACGGCAATAAATGTTCACACGGTTGTGCGCATTTTTTGGCGGTACTTCCATGAGAGATAAGCCCAACAGGTTTATTTAAAAAGGCATTATAGCTCAAATTATCAAGAGCATTTTTTAAAACACCCGAATAAGACCCTTGATAAACGGGGCTTGCTAGAATAACGCCATCAGCCGCTGCAATGGTTTTTACAAACTCACGAACCGCAGCACTTGGATTAGCCTCTACCTGCTGATGATAATCTGGATCTGTTATCGGCAACGGTTGTTCACGCAAATCAACCCAATGAAGTGATGCACCCCGCTTCATGAGGCAATCTGCTAAATAACTGGCTAAAGTTCGTGTTAATGAAGGTTGACGCACAGACCCCAAAATAATTGCTATATTCAATAGGATTTTCCTTTATCTTTTCCAGACAAGCCTATAACGCAAGGCTTATAAAGAATTGTGAGTAAAATGAAGCGATCATTATGCTGTCCATAGAGAGCAATTGTGATGATACCGCATAGTTATAGAATCAATCCATGCTAACAAGATTGTTGACAAAACAACACCTCAAACTTGAAGAGAATGTTAGTGCTTTCATTAATATTAAAACGCGTGATCTCAAAAATAGTGGCTGTCTCACTGTGTTAGAAGCGTTTTTATGAATATATTCTGAGCTATTGGCTTGCAAGATCCCTAATGAAAAATGGAAGATATCGTCATATTTTGATTTATAATGATCATTGATCCTTTTTAATTGGAATAAGAGAGTTGTAAGATTTTCTCATTTCAAATGCTCTTATTGCGCGATCATTTGCGCATCAATGGAAGTGACTTTTTTCATGTCTTAAATGGGGGGGCGGAAAACAGGGGGGGGCGGAAAACAATTGATAAAAGAATAAAAATGCTTCTATCTTTTCAAGAGATAAGGGCTGTTGTCGAAGCTAGATATGGCTGTTGTAGGGCGCGCGGTATGGCTGTTTGTAGGGTGCGGGCGGGTATGGCTGTTTGTAGGGCGCGCGGTATGGCTTGTCGTAGAAGGGGTGGTGGGTATGGCTTGTTGTAAGGGGCAGGTTTTGTTGTAGGAGAGCGCGCGCCTAGGGTAAATGGGTAATCTCGTAGAGGAACGAGTATGGCTTGTCGCAAGGGGAGGGTATGGGTATCGTAGATGCGGTGGGCGGCGCATGTGAATGGTGCTGGGTTATACTTTTTATTGAAACAATAGGGGTGATAGAGTTTATAGTAAGGGGGATATATTCATGAGGGCGCTATTGTTATCCCCTTCATGGGTGCTGTTCATGAAATGGGGTGTACGCGCGTTGGTTTAGAAGTGTTGAGAGGTGCTTCTTTAAAACAAGCACGTGTATTGGCAAAAGTATTGGCAATATAAATATACAATACGAGTGTTCTCTGGGGTATTCTGTCTGACGATAATGGACGGAATTTTACTTGAGAGATTGTTTGTGTCCTTATAAAAGCCAAGGACAAACAGTTGTATAAAAAGGAAGAGCAAATGAAGGGGGAAAATTCCACATTTTATAACAAACTGTGCTCTGTTCTTTTTGGAAAATCATCTCGTTCTTATAAAGATCATATTATCATTTGTCTTATTTCTATCCTTATTGGGATAGGTCATAAAGCTCTTTTGATCCCATTAGAATCCAAGTGGTCGTTGAGTGTATCGCAGGATAGCACTCTTTTGGCGCTCTTTGTGCTGCGTGAAGTCATCATGGTGTGTGTTGTTGCCTTGATGCCTGTTTTATTGGTGCTTTATCTCATCTTAACGTATTTGTTGAAAAAAAAGATTCAGCAGTTAGAAGAGGTTATCCAGCAACGGGGTCACACAACCGATCAACAAAATAATCCAGTAAAAAAGGATAGAGAAAAAATAAGCTGTTTTTTTATCGTATACTTTTGGTTGATATTTCTGCTAGACGTCTTTTTTCCTGCGGGTGTTGTCATGCTCATTTTAGAATTTTACTATTTTGTTTTCAAGCAGGTGAGAACGTATCGTAAAGTGAGACGGGCATTAAAACGCGTAAGATAAAGAGAGTGACAAGGCGCTGTTGTAGCTATCGTGAGGGGGAAGAGGCAATGTTTGGAAGCTCGTGACATAGAGAAGAGGGGCTGAATGGTTGGAAAATCATCAGGCAAAGAAGAGAGTCTATTTTCTTTTGTAATGAGGAGGAGGCTGCTCTTCATCATTTG
>NZ_JBHIMK010000024.1:0-20802 GCF_042194085.1 Bartonella sp. MU70NMGDW | reverse complement strand
CGCGCTTTTAGAAAGTTTGGGTTTTTTGTTGAAAATAAGGCAAGCGCCATGCATCGCACTTTTCGTGGTTCTTAAAAGAGCGGGCATGAGATAAAAAAATGCGTTTTTCATAAAAAAAGGAAGAGCAATGAAGGGGAAAAATTCAGCATTTTATAATGGACTGCGCCATTTTTTCGAGAAAGATTATTTTTCTGTGCAAGAGCATGTTGTCATTTGTTTCCTCTCCCTCATTATTGAGCTATGGAACAGGATTTTCTTTCTCTCATCTTTGGGTAGCAAAGAGAACTTGACAGGGTGGTGGGATACACCTCTTTTTCTCTCTCTGTATGCGTTTTGGAAAGTTATTACAGTGTGTGTTTGGGTCTTGTTCCCAGTTATGTTTATACTCTGCTTCATATTGCGGCGTTTGTTGGTAAAAAATATTCGGAAATTGAAAGGAATAGATCAGCAACGGGGTAAAATAACCGATCAAAAGGATCGATATAAAGAAAGTGTGAAGTGGAAAATGGACGATATTCTTGTTACAATATTCAGTTTCGTGCTTGTGTTCGTGACAGTGTGGTTTGCTGCTATTCCCGTGGGGATTTTACAACTTTATTATGGTGTCTTTAAGCAGGTGAGAAAGTATCGTAGAATGAGACGGCTACTAAAACGCGTAAGATAAAGAGAGTGACAAGGCGCTTTTGTAGCTATCGTGAGGGGGAAGAGGCAATGTTTAGAAGCTCTCGTGACATAGAGAAGAGGGGATGGTTGGAAAATCATCAGGCAAAGAAGAGAGTCTATTTTCTTTTGTAATGAGGAGGATGCTCTTAATCATTGGGAAGGGCAATAGCGCTTTTAGAAAGTTGGGGGGTTTTGTTGAAAATAAGGGAATCGCCATGCATCGCACTTTTCGTGGTTCTTAAAAGAGCGGGCATGAGATAAAAAAATGCGTTTTACATAAAAAAAGGAAGAGCAATGAAGGGGAAAAATTCAGCATTTTATTCAGCATTTTATAATGAACTACGCTATTTTTCTGGGAAAGATTATTTTTCTGTGCGAGAGTGTGTTGTCATTTGGTTCCTCTCGCTCATTATTGAGTTGTGCAACAGGATTTTATTTTTCCCATCCTTGGGTAGCCAAGAGAACTTGACAGGGTGGCAGGATACACCCCTTTTCTCTCTCTGTGTGCGTTTTGGAAAGTTATTACAGTGTGTGTTTGGGTCTTGTTTCCAGTTCTGTACATACTTTTCATAACATTGTGGCTTTTGTTGAGAAAAAATACTCAAAAATTGAAAGAAATAAACCAGCAACGGGGTAAAATAACCGATCAAAAGGATTGGTATAAAAAAGGCGATAGAGAAAAATGGAGTGATATTCTTGTTACAATATTCGGTCTCGTGCTTCTGTTCGTGACACTGTGGGTTGCTTGTATTCCTATGATGATTTTACAACTTTATTATGGTGTCTTTAAGCAGGTGAGAACGTATTGCTGCTTAAGAAAAGAACTGAAAAACGTCTTGCAAGAACAGGATACAGCGTTTGAGAAGTCATGAGAGGGAAAAAAATAATGAAAAATTATGAGAGATTCAGCCTTTATAGGGATTTCTCTCTATACCATTTTGCCTCTGATGTTTTTTGGTGCTCTTTCATGAGGTGTCTGTAAATATTGCTCTAAGGAGCAGTGTTGAGGGTGGCATTGAGTGAAAGAAAAGCCGATTATGGATTAGTATTGATAAAAGCGTTATTACATGAGAGCCCATGGGGTTTAGAGCCTAGAGTGAGCGCTTGGGACTTACTTTATCGTTTGAAATGTGAGGAAGGGTAAAAAATGTCATTTTTAAGTAGTGTTAAGCTCTTTTGTCTTTGAGATGTTTTTTTGTCTTTTTAAGTAGTCTTTGCCAATTAAGAAGCACTTGCTAAGCCTCAACAGCGTTTTAGTATGGTGATATTGATACAAAAATTTATGGTATTTTGTGTTTTTCAGTCTGCTTCATAGAGATTTGGAAGTAAATCCGATGATGTAGGGGATGTAGGGTCATTTTCTTGAAAATAGGAGAATTTTTGGGAAAAAAGCTGAATTGTGGCTATCGGTTACAGATTGGCGTGGTTTGAAAATCTTCACTGTTTGAGGTGTGAGGAAGGTAAGAGGGTAGCAAGGTACCACGAATATTATTATTTTTATTATGACGCAAACCATAATGGCCTGTGTACTTTTCTTTATTCCGGTGGTATTTGGGTTTTGCATCATCATAATGCGTAAATTGGAAAAAAGATCTAGAAACGAGAAGAGGCAATCTCTGTGTGATAGCAAATAAGCTCTCTGTCGCACGGGTCTTTTCAAAGAGTGAGAGGGGAATACATGAAGGAGCAAAATTGGGCATCAGAGCAAGAAACGCATAAAGGAGCGCATTCTTTTTCGCTCCAGCAAGTGTTGCTCTCAGCAAAGGATTATAAAATTATCTTTGCTATTGCTGTTCTCATTATCATGTGGAAAATGGTTATAGAAATACCAGGTGTATTGAATTGGCAGCTGACAGGGTGGCAATATGTTGTGCATGCCGTTCTCTTTAAAACAACGGACATCATAACGGTTTGTGTTATTATTTTTATTCCGGTGATGTTATGGCTTCGCACCAAAGTGACGGGTGAGTTGTACAAAAATATTCAGAAACTAGAAGAAGCAATCTCGGTGCGAGAGCACATAAGCTCTCTGTCGCACGGGCTTTTTTAAAGACTGAGAGGGGAAAAATGAACAGTGATCCTATAGCGGTACTTCTATTAGATCCCGGATTCTGGGTGATGATTGTTATTTGCATGATCATTATCATGCTTGTTTTAGCTCTTTATACCTCTGTCTTTAAACGGATGAAAATGAATTTCCAAGTGAAAGGCGAGCTGGAAAGAGTGCTTAAAGAAAATGATCTTGCAACGCAGCAGTTTTGGAAAGATGAAGCCGTGGTGCAGAAGAGGCGTTTGCAACTAAAGGAAAAAGAGTTCTCTGCCGATTATGATGATGATGAAATTCTCACGATAGAAAGTGCAACAGGGCTTTTAAAAAGCTTGGGATGGTCGGTGGAAATCGAGGGAAAGGGAGATTATTTGGCAACCCTCTTTTTACCAGATCGTGAAGTGCAGTTTCTCTATAACGAGCAACGAGTGGAAGAGTTTTCGCCCTTTGATCGCGGACTTTTAATTATGAGCGGTATTTTTGCGGCGGCTTGTCAGACGATTAATCCTCATAATTCTGGGGTTGTGCCAACAGTATTTATGAATTTTGTACCCAATGGATTGGAAATTTTTGAAGAAAAAGTGAGCGCCCAGCGTTTAAAGAAAGCACTCGATAAAACTTTAAAATGGACAATGGAAAGTGATTCTTTGCATGAAATGTTTCGCTCTCAATATGGTATTCCTCCTTGGGAAAAAGACTCTTTATCTTGGGCACCGGATGATGACATAGAGCTTGCACCTTATGCTTTGCTGCATCTTGCTGCTCTTGCCTTACTTGGTGATGTTGAGACTTTAGCTTCTTATGACGAAAGTTTTACGGCAGGGGAGAAGCTTGGCTTTGATGAAACCATTGAAAAAGTTCATTTGGAACGCGCTTTAATGATCGCTCAAGAAGTGAAAAGGGAAGCAAAGTTCAGTTACGATCTGCTGGAACGGGTTGCTGAGAAGTGGTCTATAGCCATGGACTATCAGCTTTTTAGAGTGAGATCTCCTAATACGTGTAATCAAAAACGCGCTTTTCATAAAAAATTAGTCGAGGAGAAAAAACAAGAATTAAGGGAACAAGGATTTGAAGGGGTGAGTGATGAACAGCTCGTGATTGAAGCAGAGGGGGTAAAACATGCTCCTGATATTACTTATATCAAAGATGGTGAAATCGCATTTATGGATATAAAAATTGATTAGTTTATTCTCCTGTTGAAGAAAAGTACCCTTATTTGAAAGAAGAAAAGCGCCATGATTGAGGCGCTTTCACACCTTTCATACCAGAGCAAAATAAAGTGCTCGAAAAATCAAGAATAATAGCCAAGATTTTAAAAAATAGACTGAAAATGGCTTGATCCTCAAGAATAGGGGAGAAAAATTGATTATAAATTCTGCTATCTTCTTAAAGACGGTTCCTTTGTTTTGTTAGAAAATGCTCATAAATTATCGCTTATTCAAGTGCTATGAGGGGGAAGTCCATTGACTAAAGCGCCTATGGAGGGAAGCTCTGTCGACTAAAGCGCTGTGGGGTGAGCTTAAAAGGAGAGTCCTCATTATTTGAGATGTGAGGAAGGGTAGAAAATGTCATTTTTGAGTAGTGTTAAGCTTTTTTACCTTTGAGGTGTTTTGGTGCTCTTTTATGGGTTGTCCGTAAATATTGCTCTAAGGAGCAGTGTTGAAGATGGCATTGAGTGGAAGAAAAGCCGATTATGGATCATTATTGATTAAAGGGAATAAGAGCCCATGGGATTTAGAGCCTAGAGTGAGCGCTTGGGACTTACTTTATCGTTTGAAATTGCGAGGAAGTTCAAAGAATGGTTTTGCTTGTAGGGGGGCGCGGTATATGGGTTGTTTTCGTATTTTTAGGAGCCTTGTTCATTCAAGCTTTGAAATGAATCCTATTGAAGTGGGGTTGCAGGGTCATTTTCTTGAAAATAGGAGAATTTTTTGGAAGAACAAGAAGAACAAAAGGATTGTGGACCCTCATTGACTAAAGCGCTATGGGGAAGTCCGTTGACTAAAGCGCCTATGGGGGGGAGCTTAAGGGAAAAGCCCTCATTATTTGAGATGTGGGACAAGTAAAAAATGTCATTTTTGAAGGCGGTGATATTGAACAAATAAAAACACAATAAAAATTAAATTAAAACATCGGAAAAATTAAACTAAAAAAGGCCCCATTTTAAAAGGGCCTTTTTATTTAAATTTTACAATACACACAAAATGTATATAACCTTATTTTAAGAAATTTTTGTATCTTATACTCTAGCGGAAACCAATTGTATAAAATATATAATAATTGATCCTAAAAAACCAGCTATTGCATTCAATAAACTTCTTCCTTTTTCGTATATATCGTTTATTGATGCTTGTTCTGAGGCGCTTCTATTACTGACTCTCAGTATATTCAATGTATCCGATGTGTCCCTTACTTGTTTAACAAACTGTAAATTTGTTTTCTCAATAGTATAAGGTGCAACAATAGGAGAGGGTTCTTTATTGACTATACGATCAGATTTTTGAATCGCGAGAGCTAAACCACTTGTAATTGCCCCCGCTATGAAAAAATATCTGATATTCATAGTTTTTTCTCCTATATTTATTTCGATAAATAAATATCGATATGTATCATACATAAATTCGATTTAAATAACTATAGTAAAAATACAACAGTCATAAAAAAGAATAAAGTTTGTCTATATTTTGACAAAATTTACCCTTAATTGCCTTAATGAATTCTTTCAGATTCGATTTTATGAAGGCGTAAAAAAGTTTGAAAGCTCTGTAGGCAAGTGGAATCCCATAAGGTGGGTGATACAATAGTTGCTAGCAAACTTCTTTTTTGTGCCTTTGACTAAGGATTCATAAAATGAGGGTTCATAAGAATGAAATACGATGAAAGTTGAGTAAAACCCGTTGAGGGGAAGGATGCACTCTTTATGAGGGCTGGAGTGCATCCTCTACAGTTTGGATACTGTTTTATCGAGGGTTGGGCAGTATCCGTTGAGGGGAAGGATGCACTCTTTTTGAGGGCGGAGTGCATCCTCTACAGTTTGGATACTGTTTTATCGAGGGTGAGCAGTATCTTTGAGGGGAAGGATGCACTCTTTATGAGGGCTGGAGTGCATCCTCTACAGTTTGGATACTGCTTTTATGAGGGTTGGGCAGTATCCGTTGAGGGGAAGGATGCACTCTTTATGAGGGCGGAGTGCATCCTCTACAGTTTGGATACTGCTTTTATGAGGGTTGGGCAGTATCCGTTGAGGGGAAGGGTGCACTCTTTATGAGGGCGGAGTGCATCCTCTACAGTTTGGATACTGCTTTCATGAGGGTTGGGCAGTATCCGTTGAGGGGAAGGGTGCACTCTTTTGAGGGCTAGAGTGCATCCTCTACAGTTTGGATACTGTTTCATGAGGGTTGGGCAGTATCCGTTGAGGGGAAGGGTGCACTCTTTTGAAGGCGGAGTGCATCCTCTACAGTTTGGATACTGCTTTCATGAGGGTTGGGCAGTATCCGTTTGAGGGGAAGGGTGCACTCTTTTGAGGGCTGGAGTGCATCCTCTACAGTTTGGATACTGCTTTATCGAGGGTTGGGCAGTATCCGTTGAGGGGAAGGATGCACTCTATTTGAGGGCGGAGTGCATCCTCTACAGTTTGGATACTTGCCTTATGAGGGTTGGGCAGTATCCGTTTGAGGGGAAGGATGCACTCTTTATGAGGGCTGGAGTGCATCCTTTCCATGGATTGAATGCACTCTTTGGAGGCTAGAGTGCATCCATAGGGAAAGGCATATTCTATAAGAAACAGAGATAACCAAAAGATTTTTTTTTATATTTTATATTGGTAGGTTGCTGTATTTGCTAGGGTAGGGCTATTCATTTTTTATTCTCAATATTTAAGATGATTATGTGATCAGGGTTGTTCGTCAATACAATCGTAAAAGACGTTGAGTATTTTTATAAAAATTAAGATATTTTTGTGCCTTTTTCTTGTTTTTTTTATGTTTACACAAGATTTACACTGCTTTTCAACAGTTTGTTTTTTTTGCTTCGCTAATGGCGGTGGCTAAACACTTCAATTATTTTCACTGCCTCAACACCGCATTAAAATAACAATGCTTTATAATATGACAAAATGAGCTGTATAACGTTTGATTCTTGAGGGATGCTAGAAAGAGGGGGATGTTAGGAGCGATGTTGTATATCTTTTTAGTTTATCTCTTAAAGCAGGAAGATGAACATATTTGAGAAGAATATGAAGTGCTATAGATGAAACTCCGTCTTTCCGGATCTATTTTTTATTTGGCCGGATCTATTTTTTATTTGGTTTGACAGTTAAAGAGCAATAGCTGAATGGAATCACGCTTGTCTCATGTTTTTATCCTCACGCTTTAGTTTTTTCTCGTGGGGATGCAAGTTTTTTAATGGGGTTTTAGGCGACTCACATCAAACCAAATGTTTCAAACAGAATATACTTGTGTTGCACATTTATGTCTTTGTTTAAAAAACTCATGTTGTCTTATCTCACAATAATGTTGGTGAATGGGATAATGGAGAAATCTCTTGTGAAGTGGATCAGCCCTTTTTAAAATCGCATAAGGCGAAAGCCAGCACTATCATACTATTTTAGCATCTCATGGGATGACAGCCTTTGGCTCTTGAGCGTGTTCATAAGAGGCATCTTGCTTTTTTATCTTCGAAGTGTGTTATTTCATATGTCTCTCATGTTGGTAACGTGCAAAAGATATGCTGTTGATTGATGCAATATGAAATAAATTTGAAATGAGACAATTCCTATGATACTCGGGTCGCTTAATTTTAATATGAATAACGCGCGATTATAATTATAAATCAAAATGGTGCCATGATACATCAACCGGTTGGTGGGCTACAGGATAAAGAAAGTCGTCAAACATAAGTCATTCTGTTATGTCGTAAAACACTGTCATTTGCGGTTTGGTGATATGAGAGCCAGCCGGCGCTTTGGATATATTGAAGTGTTTTTTAAAGGGCGTGGTGAATCTTTAGGGCAGAGCTTGCTCGTGTTGCATCTTGAGTTCAGCTGAAAATCCCTGAATAGAAAACAAAGAGTGAATGGAAAACCAAGAGTGAAGTCTATCCAAGCTGTTTGTAGATCAGATTGGGTTAAGAACCTTTGTTCTTTGAGGATCGAACGCAAGCCAACTTGATAAAAGAATGATCTAGTTTGCGGGGAGATTTTATGGAGGAATATAACAAAGCTCATAAGAGAGTGATTTAAGACAATACAGTTATAAAAAAGTACAGTCATAAAAAAAAGTCCTCCGTTGTAATCAGAGGACTAAAAGCAGGAGAATTTTAACATTGGCTTGTAGGACATGTTAAAAAAATGAATTTAAAAGACCGTATCCAATCCACAAATTCATACTTACAAAACTATTACACTAAAATTAGCAGAGAATTCAAAATATATCAATATAAAAAATACTTTTTACAAAAAAGAAAATTTTGTCATTTTGCATTAAAAATTAATGAATACTTTTTCAATTGAATATTTATTTTGAGACTCGACATTAATTAAACAATTAAATTGTATTTAAATAAACTGTATTTAAAGCTGTTATGATGCATGCAAGCATCTTAAACAAAACTTATTCTTCAATAAGCACGAATAAACTTAAAAGAACCTCATGATTACAGGACTGGTGTGGGAGCAGGGTTTTTGTTTTTAAGGGTGTGGAGTGTATCTTGAGTGGGTGTGGAGTGAAGTATTGTCCTTTTGGGTGTGAGGGGTGAAGTGGTGGAAGAGGTTGGGGAGAGCTGCTGGATGATTAAGCGGTGTGGGGGGCTTTAGAAGGCGCAGCAACATGGGAGGCAGATTTGAATGGCGAGGAGGGGATTATTCAGAATGTTTATGGTTTGCATATCCCCAATGAAATGCGAGCAAGTCTAAACAATCTCGTAAATGATCGGCAAGGGAATTTTGTTTGCGTTTTGAAGAATTTAATTCTTTGATTGCTTGTCCATAGCCGATAACGCGTTCAAGCAGTGAATAGCCAAGAATACCCAGTTGAACTTTGATTGTTCTTAAATGATTGGAGGCTTCTATTTGACGTTCAATGGGGTGTGTGTACCCTTGGCTACAGGAAACCTTTTCACGGGTATAGTCAAGGCTCATGTGGAGATCGGCTTGACTTTGACGCCAGTAAAAATAAAAACGTTCTGCCGCTTTATATTGGGCTTTGCTGAGATGTCCTTTCGCATATAAAAGTGCAATGGGATGGCTTTGTGTATTGGCAATGGCATTGATGGTGCGCGGATTGCTGGAACTTTCTGGATGATTGGGTTTAAAATAAGGATTACGCGTTTCAACAGCAATTTCTTGCGTCTTTAAATGACCAATGTGCTTTCCTTGATTTTGATGATCAAGCGGGCAGGTTTGTGTATTTTTTTTCTCGTGATGGGTCATAGCATCTCCTTAAAAATTTTAACTTTGCTTCTCGTTTTTTAAAAAATGTTGCTTGCTCTAGGTAAAAGAGGGGGATGAGAGGAAGACATGTGTTGGAGTGTGCGTGTTGGGTATGCGCTCTTGGGGGTGATTTGGACTGTTGCGCTTGTGTGGGGGAGCCCCATGGATTTGGCTCTTGAAAAGAGGGGTGTTTTGTTGCATGGTGGATTTTCCTTGAATGGCTTGATGGGGAGTGGCATGATGTTGCGCGGTGTTTTGTCTTTGAAAAGATTGGTATTTTTCTGCATTGCGGTTTTTGTCTTTGTGTCTGTTTATATGGAAATGAAGGCGTTGGGGATGACGTGGGGCGTATTTTTACGGGCTGTGGTATTTTATGGCACTCCCGGCATTTTCCTTATGTTTGGTTATGAAGTAATGCAGCGGCGTGGTGTAAATCAGGGTTTGTTCTTCAAGATGGTGTTGTTGAGCTTCATTTTTGCTGCTGTCATTGATTTTATTTATGCGCAAGCCGAGCACTTTGGTTTGACTTGGGTGTGGTTCTCAAACAGGTGGGTGTTTAACATTCTTTTTGGCGTTGTCTTTGGCGTTATTCTTGGGCTTATTGGTTTAGGAGCAAGGCGTCTTGGTTTTAGGCTTTCATTCTTTGAAAAGGATTGATCTTTTGCTGCATTTTTGGCATGGTCTCTGATTTTTACTTAATAAAGGAGCGGGGCGTATGGTGGTTGCGCGGGACATGTTTTTGAAGGGGCTGGCGTTTTTCTGCGTTATTGGCTTGGTCCTTGGTTTTGCTTATGAGGATGCGGGGCGACCGGTTATGACGTGGGAGGTGTTTTGGCAGGGGGTGGAGATTTCTTGCATTGCTGGAGCGACCCTTTGTTTTATTGTTGTGGGAGCAGACCGTAAGACTGTATCGTGGGGCGTGTTTTTCAAGGCTGTGGTGTTTTGCGCCATTGCTGTAGTGGTTCTTGGCTTTGCTTATAAGGGAGTGAAGCGTTTTGATATATCGTGGGAATTTTTAGTGATAGGAGCGGTGTTTGTTGCATTGCTGGACCTGTCCTTGGTTTTGCTTATGAGGGTGCGGGGTAAGGGGATATCGCGTGGGGTGTCTTTTTTGAGGTTTCTGGTGTTTTGCGGCGTTGTTGGAGCTGTTGTTGGATTGGCGCATGTGGGCGCTAAGCATATGGGGGTTCGCTGGTTTGTGATCTTTAACAATGGGGTGTTTGCGGGCACTATTGGACTTGTTCCTTTTTTTGCTTTGGAGGGGATACGGTGTATGCGTGTACTGTTGGGGTGGTGCTTAAAAAAATGAGCATTTTTCTTTCCCACGGGCGTGGTCTTTGATGTTCTTTCTGTGAGGGGTATTTGATGTCGAACGATGTGATGTTTTGGCAGTGGTTGGGGTTTTTCTGCTTTGTTGCTCTTGTCTTTGTTTCTATTTATGCGGCAATGAGGTCTTTTGGGGTTACAAGGAAGGCTTTTTTAAAAAATTTGGCGTTGAGCTTCATTATTATCGCTGTCTCTAAGTTTGTTTATGCGCAAGCCGAGCACTTTGGTTTGACTTGGGTGTGGTTCTCAAACAAGTGGGTGTTTAACATTCTTTTTGGCGTTGTCTTTGGTCTTATCCTTGGGCTTATTTGTCTAGGAGCAAAGCGTTTGGGGTTTAGGCTTTCATTCTTTGAAAAGGATTGATCTTTTTCTGCATTTTTGGCATGGTCTCTGATTTTTACTTAATAAAGGAGCGGGGCGTATGGTGGTTGCGCGGGACATGTTTTTGAAGGGGCTGGCGTTTTTCTGCGTTATTGGCTTGGTCCTTGGTTTTGCTTATGAGGATGCGGGGCGACCGGTTATGACGTGGGAGGTGTTTTGGCAGGGGGTGGAGATTTCTTGCATTGCTGGAGCGACCCTTTGTTTTATTGTTGTGGGAGCAGACCGTAAGACTGTATCGTGGGGCGTGTTTTTCAAGGCTGTGGTGTTTTGCGCCATTGCTGTAGTGGTTCTTGGCTTTGCTTATAAGGGAGTGAAGCGTTTTGATATATCGTGGGAATTTTTAGTGATAGGAGCGGTGTTTGTTGCATTGCTGGACCTGTCCTTGGTTTTGCTTATGAGGGTGCGGGGTAAGGGGATATCGCGTGGGGTGTCTTTTTTGAGGTTTCTGGTGTTTTGCGGCGTTGTTGGAGCTGTTGTTGGATTGGCGCATGTGGGCGCTAAGCATATGGGGGTTCGCTGGTTTGTGATCTTTAACAATGGGGTGTTTGCGGGCACTATTGGACTTGTTCCTTTTTTTGCTTTGGAGGGGATACGGTGTATGCGTGTACTGTTGGGGTGGTGCTTAAAAAAATGAGCATTTTTCTTTCCCACGGGCGTGGTCTTTGATGTTCTTTCTGTGAGGGGTATTTGATGTCGAACGATGTGATGTTTTGGCAGTGGTTGGGGTTTTTCTGCTTTTTTGCTCTTGCCTTGATTTTTATTTATGTGGGAGCAAAGCGTCGCTCTGTTACAGAGTGGGTGTTTTGGAGATGGGTGGTGCTTTATGGCGTTGTTGCTACCTACCTTGGTTTTATTTATGTGGGCGTGGGCAGGCGCGCTGTTGACGGAGAGCTGCTCTTGAAGGGGGCGGTGTTTTCTTGCATTTTTGCAACTGTCCTTGGTTTGGTGCATCTGGGTGTCAAGAGTATGCCTGTGGCGGGGCAAGTGTTCTTAAAGGCGGGCATGTTTTGTTGCATGATGGGCTTTATCCTGTGGTTTGCTGCTGTGGGCGTCAGAGATATGGATAGCATAAGGGCAGTATTCTTAAAGGGATTGCTCTTGTCTGTATTGTTAAAAGTGCTCTTGGGGTTCTTTATACGCGAGCAAAGTGATACGGTGTTACAGAGGTTGTTGCGTGCTTTGAATTTTGTGCTGTTTTGCTGCATTTTGGCACTAATTCTTTGTTTTACCCGTCTGGGAGCAGAGAATCTAGGGTTGAGCTGGCTTTGGTTCTCGAAGGATTGGGTGTTTTTATTCATTTTTGGATTTACCCTTCCTTTTGTTTGTGAGGGAGCAAGGTGTGCGCGTGTTCTATGGGCTTGGTTCTTGAGGTAGCTGGTGTTTTTTTCTCCATGGGTGTGGTCTTTAATTTTACTGTGGGTTATTTTGGATATTGATGTCGAACGATTTGTTTTTTTTGCTGTTGTTGGTGTTTCCCTCTTTTTGAAGGAAGTGCTGTTTTACTGCATTTTAGGAGTCGTCCTTTTTTTGGCTCTTGAGGGAATGGAGAGTATGGATATACCGTGGGGACTATTGTCCTTGATAGGGATCGTGTTTGCTGTAGTGTTGGAGTGGTTCTTGATTTTGCATATGAGGGGGCGGCAAGATGGGGTGGTGACGCGTTGTTTGTGGCTATTGAAAGGGGTGGTGTTTTGCGCTGTTGTTGGAGCGACCTTTTTTTGTTTGCGTTTGGGAGCAGAGAATATGGGGTTGGGCTGGCTTTGGTTTGCGAAGGATTGGGTGTTTTTTATCATTTGTGGATTTATCCTTCCTGTTGTTTATGTGGGCGCAAGGCGTGCGCGTGTGAAGGCGGAGACGTTTTTTAAGAGAGTGGGGTTTATGGAGCATTAAAGATAACGTCGAGGGAATGATTGTTCAAAAGAACAGCGATAGCGGTAGGTTTGGGGATCAAACCAGAGCCCTATTTTTCCTTCAAAATCACCAGAACGTTGTTTGGCAATATTCATAATGACGCCGGGGCGTTTGGCTAAATCTGCTTTTTCTTGTGCTAGAGAGGCGGCAAAGATTTTATCTTCCAACGACCGATTGCGCCAAATGGTGATAATGTTAAAGGCATTGGCACCAATTTCTGAGGCGCCTTTAATGTCTTCTGTGCTGGGGATATCTTTATCCAGACCGCCTTTGCGGGCATGGGCGACAAGGTGAATATGCACACTGTTTAAAACAGCCCAATCAACCATTTTATAAACGGCTTGTTCTTGTCTTGCATAATCATCAGAGGCAATGCCAAGCCGCATCAAACTGTCGATGATAAATTGATCGCAGCCATAGCGCGCACGGCAATAGTCAAAGACTTCAAGCAAGGTATCTACGCTTGATTTGCCAACATGTTCATAAAGAATAAGCCCTTCGTCTAAAAAATGAAGAATCCGTTCAATCGTTTCTTTTGTAGGCTGTTCTAAGCCGCCCGTTTGTTTGGTTAAACGGCGGAGTGATTGTTCTCCTTTCATTTCTAGAGACGCTAAGCAAAGGCGACTCTTTTGTGCAATCCAATGGGGAATACAGTCTGATAACAATTGGCTTTTACCTGCACCACTCGCACCACTCCAGAGCGTTAATTCTGCTGGGCGGAAATGCAATTTGTCCTGCAGTTTAGGATAGGGAACCGTATAACCAAGATGTTTTTCAGGCTCTGGCCAAAAAAGCCCAATCACTTGATCTTTATAGTCTGAGGCGCGCCGTAAACCTTCTGGTGCAAAGCTTTGTGCTGAGGAAAAGGCGGCTTTTATGGTGGCGCTATCAATCCCTGCGGTTAAACAATCATTGGCATCTTTGCGGGGTAAACGGACACGGTAGCAACGGTGACGTCCAAGCCTGCTGGCAATTTCACGGGCTGCTTCTTCTCCGGGCGGATCCATATCGGTGGCTAAAAAAATTGTTTCAAAAGATTCTAAATGATCAAATTCATTTTCAATCCAGTTGTGTTTGCCTCCACTTCCTCCTCCAAAGGGAACAGAAACCGCCGGATATCCATAGGCGGCTAAGGAAAGCGCATCAATTTCTCCTTCAGTGATAACAATGGTACGGTTTGTTGAAGAAAGCGTGGGGAATGGCGCCTGTTGGGACGCGTGCGTGGGTGCCTGCTGAGATGCTTGCTGAGGTGCGTGCGTGGAGGGGTGGTTGGTTGTGGCGGTGTTTTGGGGCGCTTGTGTGGAGGGGTAGTTAGTTGTGGCGGTGTGTTGGGATGCCTGCTGAGGTGTGTGCGTGGAGGCGGGGTTGGTTGAGGGTACCTGCTGGGGTGTGTTTTGGGGTGCTTGCGTGGAGGGGTAGTTGGTTGTGGCGGTGTTTTGGGGCGCCTGCTGAGGTGTGTGTTGGGATGTCTGCTGAGGTGTGTGTTGGGATGCCTGCTGAGGTGTGTGTGTGGAGGGGTGGTTGGTTGTGGCGGTGTTTTGGGATGCCTGCTGAGGTGCGTGCTGAGATGCCTGCTGAGGTGTGTGCGTGGAGGCGGGGTTGGTTGAGGGTACCTGCTGGGGGGTGTGTTGGGATGCCTGCTGAGGTGCGTGCTGAGATGCCTGCTGAGGTGTGTGTGTGGAGGGGTAGTTGGTTGTGGCGGTGTGTTGGGATGCCTGCTGAGGTGTGTGCGTGGAGGCGGGGTTGGTTGAGGGTACCTGCTGAGGTGTGTTTTGGGGCGCCTGCTGGGGTGTGTGTTGGGATGTGTTTTGGGGCGCCTGCTGAGGTGTGTGTTGGGATGTGTGTTGGGATGTCTGCTGAGGTGTGTGTTGGGATGCCTGCTGAGGTGTGTGTGTGGAGGCGGGGTTGGTTGTGGCGATGTTTTGGGGTGCCTGCTGAGGTGCCTGCTGAGATGCTTGCTGAGGTGCGTGCGTGGAGGGGGGGGCTGTGGGGCAAAGGGCTTGCCAACCAAACAAAATCGGTTCACATTGGGAAGCTGTTGGTTTGCTTTTTGCTCCTGCTTGCGCGAGCCGTTCTTTGACTAAAGCAAGGGTGCCGTCGGGTTTATAAAAGGGGAAAATGATTTTGTCACCATTTTCTCCTATGCGGTAGCGCTTTATAACCTCTAGAGGAATGTGGCGTTCTTTGTGGAGATAGTTTTTTACCAGATTTTGCGGGGTCTGCCCTTTAGGAACCGGTGGACGGCGATAGGAACGATGAGGGACCATAAAGGGTTTGGGGCGTGTCAGATTGAGAGTCGCACGTGCTTCTTCTAATGCTTGAGAGAGGCTAATGCCTTTGACTTCACACCAAAGATCTAAAAGATCTCCTCCAGTGCCTTCTGCAAAGTCATACCAAAGTCCTGCTTTACTCCCACTCAAGCAAATTGATAAACTTTGACCCGCTTCACCACGTGTGTTGCCTACAATCCAATTGTTGCCTCGTTTGTGCCCTTGGGGAAGAAGCATTTCTGCTATTCTATCGGCTTGTGAGATAAGTTTTTGTTTGATTTCAAAAATTGTGCTCATGGTTATTCGTGATATGATTGTTGTTTTTCTTAAGATGTAGGAGATAAGGACTCTCTTTTGCTGTTCTCACCGTTCGATCTGATCGTGAAATCTGTGGTGCTATGGGGCTTGCCAGTCTACTTTGAGCGCTTCTTTGTCGCTCTTTTCTTGCCAATAGTCGCCAAACTTCTTGGCTTTGCTAATGGGGTTGGCTTTTACTCAAACCTTCTGAAATGGCTCTGTTGATGTCTGTTTGCCAATGTTCAGAAAGCCGGTGCTCTTTGGAAAGGGCGGTAATTGGAAGAAGGGTGTTGCTCGAGAAAGAGGAGGTGGATACAGAGAGGCTGGCGAGCCTTGTTTGAAGGGTATGATCTTTGCTGAAAGTTTCTGAAACTGCCGCGTTGATAACTATTTGCCAAGTGCATGGAAGACGGTGCTCTTGGGCAATTGTGAGGCAGTGGGGTTTTTGTTGGAAGAAGGCGGGATGGATACACAGAGGCTGGAGAGCTTTTGTGTTCCTTTGCGTGCAAGAGATGGGCTTGTGTAGGGCGAACACTTTTGTGGTGAGAGTAGTAGGGGTGATGTTGGCTCGTTTTGCTGTATGAAGAGCTTATTTCATTGTTGTTTTTGTTATTATTTTTATGGTTTTGAAACATTTTTTTTCTCCGCGCGTGCTTGAAAAATAGGTTGTTCGTGTGATGTCAAAAATTGTCGCTATAGTTGATCAAACTGCGGTAAAGCATGTCGTTGTTCTCAGAGATGAAAGATGAGGAGCTCCCCTGTTTTTGCTGTTCTAGCCGTTCGATTTCACGGCGAAACCAGTTGCGCCATGTGGCTTGCCAGTCTACTTTGAGAGCTTCTTTGCCGCTTTTGGCTTGCCAATAGTCGCGAAACTTCTTTTCTTGCCAATGAGCTTGGCTTTCACTTAAACCTTCTGAAACTGCTGCCTTGATGTCTGCTTGCCAATGCTCAGGAAGGCGATGCCCTTTGGCAACTGAGGCAGTGGGTTTTTTGTTGGAAGAAGGCGGAATGGATACAGAGAGGCTGGGTGGGAGTGTGGTGGCGGATTTTGTTTTTTCCTCCGTGACAATTTGTGCAATAGGGGCAGGGGCAAAATCGGTTTGGGGAGCGTTTAAAGAGGGGGCGTTTTTTTGCTCCGCTTCTTCTTGTGGAGGGGAAGGGAGAGCAGAATCAAGAGCCGATGAGGGTGATGGGTGATCGCTTTGTTCAAAGTTCTCTTCGCAGGAAAAACAAGGTTCTGTCTCATCAAACAAAATTTTCTTTTCTAAAACACCGTAAGGTGTTTCCTTTTCTTCTGTCTTTTGAGCTTCTGAGCTTTGTGCAGCATCTTTTGTACTCTCGTTAAGCAGTTGTTGAATCTCAGCATTGATTTTCTTGCGTTTTTTTGCCGAAGAACGACCCGCAAAGGATTTTTGTTCAAGCAATTTTTCACGCTCTTGAAAAACATTTTCGCAACGCTTGTTCCATAATCCATTGGCTAAATTTAAAATCTTACCCTCTTGGATGAGCATTTCTAAAACATTAACAAAAGTTCGCTTGTCACAACCACAAAGACGCGCTAAACGTTCTTTCGATATTTCTAGAGGACGGCCGCGTGCATACATTTCATTGAGAAGAATTGTATAGATTCCAATTTCGTGTGCGCGCATCCCACGTACGCCTCCTAGAAAGTCATTTTGATACCAACAAACATATGGAAGCCTAGACGATTCATAATGAGGAGTTTCTTGTTGATTAGCGTGTTTCATACTGCAATCTACTTTCTTCTTTTTTATACATTTTTATTGATGATAAAAGCGCAAATAAGGATTTAACTTGTGTTGTGTTGGGCTCTGTTCGATGATGACGAGAGGCTTCTTTACGACGCTTATAAATGATTGGGTGTGCTTGAAGGGCATGCAAACTTACGATTTAAGATTGCGGTGATGGAAAAAATAAAGAGTACCACACATTTTCAATGTATCTGCTTTGGGCAGCAACTTTGGGAGGTGGTTTTGTATATCCTATAGGGTGGTTAAAGTGTTTTTATGATCCAAAAATAAAAAAATTTTCTCCCTAAAAAGTAAAATTTGTTTCCTTAATTTTATCCTTTTTAGAGGATAATGCAAGCTCGTTTTATAAAAAGGACGTGTTTTTTTAAAAAGACGCGCTATATGGTGAAATTATGAATATCGATGGTTGGCGTCAAAGATTAAGGATCGCTTTTGAAAAAAGTGGGCGGTCAAAAAGATCTATCTCCCTCTCTGCCGGTAAAGGTGCGGGGTACCTTCATTCTATTCTTTCTGAAGGAAAAGAACCAACAATCGAATCTCTTTCGCGAATTTGTCACGAAATTAATATCAGTATGAATTATATTCTTTACGGTAAAGGGGCTAGCCCTGAAGATAAAGAATTTATAGAGCTTATTTCAAAACTCTCTCCGCAAGAGAGGCAGGCGATTTTGACTCTTTTGCGGCGACCCGTTGACGAAGCTCCAAAATAACTTCCTTCTGTGCTTTTGAATCAAGACGACTCCAGTATTTTATTAATATCATATCACTCATTTTATCTCTCCTGTGTGTTTATAATTGCAATCGAGTAAGAACAAATAGAGAACAACAAAGGGACATGAGAGGAACAAAGAATAATAGATTTTTATTTACATATGTCATTTGAACCCCGCAGAGATTTAAAATATATCTTTTATGAAGGATAAAATGGTTGACATCTCTCCTATAGAGGATATAAGACTAACGCTATATTTAGTCTTGTCAAGACAAGGTTATGCTTTATCAACTATCTAAAGGGGGAAATAATGAAAAATATTCCATTCGTTAAAGAGGATGAAATCATTATCGTTTTATGCGAAGAGGAAAATCCTGATACTTATGAAGGACCAATTGACGAAATCGAAGAAGTGCTCGAATTGATTGAAGAATGTGAAACTGTTTATAGAGTTTTACGACTCGATCTGACAACTTCTCATGCTGAAGATGTTACGGAAAAAATCGCTGATTTTTATGTCGAAAATCATGAAATGAATGAAGAAAATACGCCATTGCAGCCCTTCGTTTTGAATAGTGAAGCTTATCATGCTTGTTTAAATGAAAGAGCGGCTTGCGATTATGAAGATAATCTCTATGGATCTTATGAAAAACAGCATCGTTTACGGCCATGTGATGTCTTGACAGATTATTGGTGGTAAACATGCCAAGTTATCTCAAGACTTCTTATCAAGGGATTCCACTTTATTATGCTGGAAATGCGCGAAATTTAATCAGACTCGAACCACAAAAACACAACGCTATTCTTTTCATATCGCAAGAGGTGGCTCTGTTGATGGTAAAAAAATTGGAGGAAGAATATTGTCGTCATGATTTTTCCGTCGTGCAATAGCTAGATTGAAAAAGGAAGCCGCAATGATGGGCCCAAATGCTTTTTTATTGCGGTGACCATGATGCGCGTTATGTTTTCCTTCTTGGGGGGGGGGAGCGTTTTGCGGGAAATTTTTTAGCCGATATGAGAGAGAGGGGGGTGTGAAGAAAAGAGCCTATATGTGAGAAATTGTGGGCGTTTTGCGAGGGGAAAAGCTGTCGGCTGAGTTTCACATTGGGGGGATTGAGGAAATGGAGGGAGAGGTAACTATTAGTGGCTTGGAGTGAATAGAAAGCATGTTGTAGAACGAACATGAGGCTTAGGAGGAAGAGAAGAAGCAGTACAGCATTGAGCAGAGGCAAAGTTTTATAAAAAGGAAAGAGCAGAGGAGGAAAAGCAAGAGGGGATTTGGAGTGAATAGAAAGCATGTTGGGAAATGGAGGAAGATGTTTGAAGGGGGAATTAAGACCGTTAAAGCTTGTTTAGACGTATTGGGACACGTGTGTTCTGGGAGCTTTTGTGTTGCGTGTTAAGGGGGGGCATTATTTTACTCATGAAAGGGCAAGTGCTTTTTTATTGCGGTGACCATGATGCGCGTTATGTTTTCCTTCTTGGGGGGGGAGCGTTTTGCGGGAAATTTTTTAGCCGATATGAGAAGCCGATATGAGACAGGGGGGGGGTATGAAGAAAAGAGCCTATATGTGAGAAATTGTGGGCGCTTTGCGAAGGGAAAAGCTGTTGGCTGAGTTTCATTGGGGAATTGAGAAACCTGCGGGGGGGATGTTGAGGGGGGCAGTTTTTGTGTTTTCGGGGGCACAATACTTGAAGGATGCATTGAAGGATGCTGTCGCTTTTAGTCTGTGTGAGGGACACTGCTTAAACAGGGATACAGCTTAAAAAATGTGAATGTTTCAAAGAGAATATATTGCAAAAAAAACTTTAAAGGTGAAGGGGAGAAATACTATGCCAATCATTATCGATTGTGTTCAGGGAACAGAAGAATGGATGAAAGTGCGTAATGGTTTGATTACGGCTTCTTTGTTTGAGATGGTTATGGCACAAAAAAAACAGGGGCAAAAAACTTCACGATATCATAGTGTGATGATGAAATTGGCGGGAGAAAGAATTACAGGAAAAACCGTTGAGGAAGGAACAACAGTTTCTCAGCGACGCGGGACAGAATTAGAACCAATCGCACGACAGCTCTATGCAAAACTTACGCATACAGAACCTGAATGTATTGGCTTTGTTTTGGCAGATGATCGCGGACAAGGATTTTCTCCCGATGCTTTTGTGGGAGAAAATGGCTTATTAGAAATTAAAACAAAAAAACCTGAAATTTTGATCCCTCATTTCATGCAAAAGACTTTTCCAGCAGAACATAAAGCACAATGTCAAGGAGGGTTATGGATTTCTCAACGCGAATGGGTGGATTTAATGCTCTATTGGCCTGATATGCCACCTTTGATTAAACGTGCTTATCGTGATGAAGCGTATATTTACAAGCTGGAAAATGAAATTAGCCGTTTTAATGAGGCTTTGGAGAAGATGGTACAGCAAATTAAGTGTGTTGGGACAGGTTTTAGTATAAGGACAGAAATTGCTCTGAAGGAAAGGAAAAACAGAGAGCGGGGAGCGAATGCAAAGCGTCTGTTGGTGGGAAACACAAGAATGAGGCGGGCAAGAAAGGGATCTGTACAGCGTTGAGGAGGGGTAAAGTTTTATAAAAAGGAAAGAGCAGAGGGGGAAAAGCAAAGTGGGGTGTTTGAGGAAAGCGCAAGGAGGGAGCTTGGAATGAATATGAAAGCATGTTGGAAAATGGAGGAAGATGTTTGAAGGGGGAATTAAGACCGTTAAAGCTTATTTAGGCGTATTGAGCACCTTGTTGTTCTGGGAGCTTTTATGTTGAGTGTTAGGGAGGCACCAATAAATAAGGCAAGAGCTTTTCTTACTGAGAGAGTGCTGCGTATGATATTTTCGTTGATGGAGGATTCAATGGAGGTGATTGGTGTTTGCAGAAAAAGAGGAGAGGGGTAAGAGAAGAATAAACAAAAGAAGAATAAAATGGTGCTGCGAGAGAGGATTGAACTCTCGACCTCTCCCTTACCAAGGGAGTGCTCTACCAC
>NZ_JBHIMK010000239.1:0-1789 GCF_042194085.1 Bartonella sp. MU70NMGDW | reverse complement strand
AATAATCGTCAAAATTTGAATTGTTTCAAAACGCTGTATTCGGTATGGTTATTATGGTTTTGAGAATGGGTATCGGGCGATTTCTCTATACACCAATATTGTCAGTTATGTTGGATGATGGATTGTTTACCTTTAATCAACTTTCTTATATAGCTAGCGCTAATTATGGTGGTTATTTAGTTAGGAGTATGGTCTTTACGTTTGGCAGAATTGAGAATATCTTTCTTGCTCCTCGCATGCTATCTTGTGCAGCTATAGTAATGAGTGCACTTATTATTTCCATGGCGTTAATACTTAGTCCTTTTGATCCATTTTGCTTCTGGTGTTGCAAGTGCAGTAATGATGGTTTTGGGTTCTATTATGGTCATGCAGCATAGCTATAATGGGCGGATTATTGCTTCGCTTTATGCAGGTGTAGGAGTTAGTATTCTACTAGGTAGTGAATATGTTATTATTAGTTTGAACAGGGCTCTTGATGCGACAAAAATTTGGTTTGGAGTCGGCTTAATGTCTGTTCAAAACTTTTAAAAATATACAGGTTTAATTATGACAACGATATCAAAAAACACCCCCGTTATTTCTTCCATTGCAAATGAAACCGCTCCTGTTAATAAAACATCCAAAAAATATGAATTGACCAATCAAATGGATTTCGTGACTGGTCATATATTATATCGCATTCGTGCTTTAAAAGATTTTTCTGATGTAAAAAAGGCGATCTAGGTGGTTTTATTGAAAATGAAAGCAACCTCTTTCATGATGGCAATTGCTGGGTTGCTGATAATGTCTGTGTTGTAAAATCTGGTCGTGTTTATGACAATGCTCATCTTTCTTATAACGTTTGAGTTTATCATTATGCGCGGGTTTATGGGAATGCAAAATTATCCGGTAGTGCACCTATTCATAGCAATGCCGAGGTTTATGATCATGCTGTTGTTAGCAAGGTTTATGGCAATGCCAAGATCTCTAGTTATTTCTTGATTAGAGGTAATGTATATGGCATGCAGAATAAAAAGACATAGCGATTTATATTCGGTTCCCATAAATTGTGAGGTTTATGAAAATGATAACGTTGTCAAGATTGGTAAACAGAGTAAATGACAGGTGTAGAGAACGCCTTCTTTATGGCTATAAACCTATCATAAAAGAGAAAATTTATAAAAGAAAGCCGTGCCAATTGATATGACGCGGCTTTTAAATAGAGGTGCTACAGATCATACAAAAGAAATCAATAATGAATGCATATATACAACGCATTATATTGCAAGCGCTCTATTCTATTGATTAAAACTTATTAAGAATAACGCTCTCATTTTTGAGGGGTGCATTTGAAAAAGCACATTATCAAAACGCCTCTTTTAAAACGTTTTTTGCTTGTTTGCTTGCGTTATATCATTAAAAGGCTTTTGATTTCATAAGACATAACATTATCAATTTCATTACCTGTTGTGATGATAGTATCTATATAATGCTTGCTTATCATTTACTAATTTTTAGTAAGCGGCACTTTAAATCGACTTGTTTTTAAATCCTTTTATATGCCCTTCATGAATTAAAATCTATCTTATGATAATTTCAAACGATTACGTTTTTAACAATGCGATTTCTGCGTGATAAAAACGTGTCATAAAATTTATGAACTGTTATGAATGATAGCTGCTTTTCACTTCATTTGAATGTTTACATGCGTTATAACATTTACATCATGATTAGCTTTTTATAGTCTATTCATACATGGCAATTGTTTATAAAAAATGGTCAATTGAATCACGTATAAAGTGTGAATTCT
>NZ_JBHIMK010000238.1:0-1799 GCF_042194085.1 Bartonella sp. MU70NMGDW | reverse complement strand
AAAACGCATTCCAATTGATCGGATTGTACAACCTGTAAAGACAAAACTCTAACACCCCAAAACCAGTCTTTTAACACAAGCGTGATTCACGCCACGGGTGAATTGTACGCAAATCAAGGAAATAAACCATGGAAAAAAAATACGAACTTACTGATGAAACAATTCAGTTTGATGGAAAAACTCTTCACCGTATTCGTGCTTTAAGGGATTTTGATGATGTCAAAAAAGGAGATCTTGGTGGTTTTATTGAAAAGGAATATAACTTAGGTCATAAAGGTAATTGCTGGGTGTATGATGATGCCAAGGTGTATGAAAGCGCTACCATTTTTCATAATGCTAAGATATTTGATGGCGCTTGTATTAGTGGAAATGCTTCAGTTTATTCTGATGCACAAGTTTACAGTCGTGCTGTTGTTTACGGTAATGCAGAGGTTTCTGGTAGTGCACATGTTTTTGGTGATGCTGTTGTTCGCGACAAATCTCATGTTTGCGGTGATGCAGAAGTTTACAATGACGCACGTATTTATGGTGACGCAACAGTTTTTGAGAATGCACGAATAAAGAATAGTGCCAAGGTTTACGACAATGCTCGTGTATATGGGAACGCAATAATTTGTGGTCCTGCTCTCATTTATAACAATGCTAAAGTTTATGGTGATGTCATTATATCATGCTCCAATTTCACGTATGAGGATGATGTTAATTATGGAAATGTTGAGATTTTTGGAGATGCAAAAGTTTATGATAGTGCTCGCATTTATGACGCAGTCAAGATTTTTAGAAATGCCGAAATTCGTGGATTAGCTAATATTCGCGGAAACACGAGAATTCCTCAAGACATAAAAATTTAACAACCAACCAGCCTTTTAACAGATGCGTGATTCACGCCACGGGTGAATTGCGCGCAATGTAGGAAATCAAGATGACAAATTCCACTTTTTTAAAAGAAATGGCAGGAAAATATGGATTTTCTGCTGAAGAATTTCAAGAAACAATCATAAAAACTTGTATTGGATATAAAAATGCTAGTGTCATCACTGATGCAGAATTTGCCGTTTTTCTTTTTGTTGCCAATACTTATGGACTTAACCCTTTAACAAAAGAAATCTATGCACTCCCTAAAAAAGGCGGCGGCATCATACCCGTTGTTTCTATCGACGGTTGGATAAAGATCATCAAATCAAATCCTGACTTTGATGGCATGACCTTTCAAGATCAACTCGATAAGGATAGGAAGCTCATTGCTATCAAATGTGCTATTCGTCTCAAAGGAATTAAAGACCCTATCGAAGTCATCGAATATCGCAAAGAATGCGAACAAGAAAAAAGTGAAGCATGGCAAAAATATCCAGCACGCATGTTGCGCCATAAAGCTACTATACAATGTGCTCGCTATGCTTTCGGGCTTTCCGGTATTTATGAAGAAGATGAAGCAAAACGTATCAATGAAGCAAACCATAACGTACAAACGAAGTTAGTTTCTTATGATGTGCTTACGCAAATCAAACAATTAATAAACATCACTCAAACAGAAGAAGAAAAAGTGCTTGAGTATGCACAAGTCGACAGACTTGAAGATCTTCCTGATGAAGTAGCACAAAGGATTTTGGATATTTTGCAAAAGAGACAGCATGAAAAAGAACAAGCTTTCCTACAACAAAAGCAAATAGAGGCGCCTATACAAGATGCCGAATATATTCACGTCCAAGATATAGAATATGTACCACAAGAACAAAGAACGGCGGTGTGATATGGAACAAAGAACAGCAGAATGGTTTCAAGCGCGCTTGGGTAAAGTC
>NZ_JBHIMK010000237.1:0-1813 GCF_042194085.1 Bartonella sp. MU70NMGDW | reverse complement strand
TGTGGCAAAAAATGGCGTCTATGCTTACCTCGCAAAACTCCAATTTTCACCGGAGTAAGTGATCTTGATACAAGAGCCGTATCTTTAAGGGCATAAAAAGCGCTCCTTTTCAGATAGGCTTATCAATTTGAACTTCTCATGGAAAAAAGAAAAGCAAGCATTGAGATGTTTTTCTTTTTTAACGGGCTGTTCTTTTTTCTGCGCAAGATGGAGAATTTTAATAAATACACTTCTGTGTACAGAATATAAAATGATACCCAATTAATCTCTATGGGCTATTAAGGTGTGCAAGGAGTTCTCTTCATAACAGCACCGTCACATTGATTTATAAGGATAATTCATTGCTTTTATGAGAGATCACGAATACCATAGGATTTTCTCATGCCCAACCCTCATAGTAAGTCAAACAAAATCTCTTGGCTTGCACATCACAAGCGGAGTTGGTGTGTGGAGTGAAACTGTGCAAGAAAGAAGTAAAATACCTCTCTTACCCCTTTAAGTACCAAGAGCTGTCACAACATTGGAGCGCTGGAAGGCGTATACGCTTGACAAAGAGTATAAGGGGGGGGTTGCTCCGCTTACTGAGGTCCCCTTATGCGGCTCATTTGATAGGCTCTAGGGACACAAGCTCTATCCTAAAGACTGACCACACTCTTTAAAAAACTGAATATTAAAATTTTTTCATGCCCTCTCTCACCGCTCTAAACAATAGTATTTACCGAAAATCATGACAAATTGTAATTCACAAATACGCTTCTCTCTATTGCAAGAGTATCCTTTTATTCTCTTTCAAAAACACGAACACTTTTTGAATATTGTTTGCAGATCCGTCTTATTGAAAAAGAGCAAAGACTCTTTTAGCATTTTTGGGCTTCTTATAACTTTTGTGTGAGCGCGTATGAGAAACGGCTTTTATAATAAACCGGCTTTTGGCAAAATCGTAAAATTTTATCAAATTTATTGTTTGTAAATATCACCACGACCACTGCTCTGCTCTTGCAGACACGCAACCTCAAAACACTTTCTCTTTGCTCACAAATTGTCTCTCCAGCTCTCTCTTCCAGTCATAGCCTACAAAAATCAGAATAGAGTGCTTCGATTGGACACCATCTTCTCACCCCCTCCAAGCCCCATATATTTTACAGCCCTCAACTTTATAGCCACCCCCTGTCGTGCTTTAAGAAGGCATTTTAACGATGATAAGAACATGTACAAAGAGGATATATCTTTAAGGTATTTATGTTTTAAAGCTTGCACCAAATCATAATTTTTTTGCATAGCGAGCCAAGCATATGCAGAACTGACACCCTAACCATTTCAAACCATTCAGCTGTTTCAGGAACAGATAAGCCAAGTTCTACGATTATATCTTCAACCACGAGTTCACCAAAGTACGGAGGATTTTCATCATTTTTTAGCGCTCCCTCTTCAGTGATCCTCTAGATAATTAACTCATTCAGCATCTATACCAGCAAAGCGAAATATTACGTGCTAATTTTCCTTTACACTCATTAACCAAGCCCCCTCAAAATAACCTTTTAGTGAATAGAGCTAAAAGGATAAGTCATTCAAAGTCATCTGGTGAGATAACTATATCAAGAGCACCTAAAATACGCCCTAGTTGCTCAGTATAGATGACCTTCCCCCTTTTATCGTATCAGTCTTGTAGAACTTTAAGTCCTTTATGTTTAAATCAAAAAATCATAATTGGATTATATTGCATAAAGATGCTTTTCCTCATTTTTCCATTTAACACACGATAAGGTACCATTTAGGCACCATGAGAAGCTTTCCCCTTATATCATGATTTCAA
>NZ_JBHIMK010000236.1:0-1830 GCF_042194085.1 Bartonella sp. MU70NMGDW | reverse complement strand
TGATATTTTTCGCATATGATTCTCCATAAAAAAAGCCCCGCAAAAGCAGAGCTGGATTAAAAAATTGACATCTTTCCCATTCGGAAAGATAGCTTGTTAAAACTCATGTCGCTTTTTCATTGGAACAAAAGAATGTATTTGACATTATCAATTTTGTAGCATATAAACTACAGATGTTTATTGTTAAAAAAACACACTATTTTACAGAGTGGTTAGACTCATTAAAAGACAAACAAGTGCAAAAGAAAATTGCTGCACGTATTTTCCGCCTTGAATATGGGCTTCTAGGAGACGTGAAATATTTCCGTGGCATTGGTGAACTAAAAATAAATTATGGACCAGGCTATAGGATTTATTTTGTAAAACAAGGGAAACAAATCATTTTGTTATTAATTGCTGGTGATAAATCCACACAACAAAAAGATATCGAAAAAGCCCTTCAATTAGTAAAGGAAATGAAACATGGAAATTACTAAATTTGATGTAAGTGAATATTTTAATACGCCTGAAGACTTTAAGATTTTATTAGATGATGCTTTAGAAACCAAAAATAGTGGCTATATTGCACATGTATTAGGTATTATTGCGCGTAAACAAGGAATGACAACTGTTTCTCAAGAGACAGGACTAAATCGCGAGTCTCTTTATCGTTCTTTAAGCGATAAAGGTGATCCACGACTTTCTACTTTTCTTAGTGTTTTGAGTGCTTTAAATTTGCAGATTAGCTTAACGCCTATCCAAAATAATTGTAAGGAACAAGCGGCTTTAGAAGAAGCATCTTGACCACCTCCCCATTTTTGAGAACGGGGAGGGGAGGCATATTTTTTACTTAAGCGGCTTTCACTACAGATCTTTCTAAGACTTGTTTTGCTTCTTTGATTATGGCTTTGTAATGCTTGCTTTCTTCTACCAACGTAAAGGCTTTGACAAGATGCATGTGGAGAGGTCCATAAATGTAAACAGCCTTTTTAGTTGGAGACATTTTATCCCAATCTTTTGGGAAAGCAAAACGTATATCATCATAATCAACAAATTGACTTTTTAGTTTCTTTTCACATTCAATAAAGTAACGACGAGCTTGACGTCCTTTCTCATTGCGCTCAACCATTGAGAGCTCTTTCGCCATATCTAAGGTGAGATGATATTCTTTACTTATAACATTTTTACGTTTCTCATTTTTGAGAAACGTAAAACCATAATCTTGATTTTCCAAAAATCCATATTCTTTAATACGACGTACAATCCAATCTGCAAATTTAGAGTTGACTTCTAAAAACGTATGTAATTCACGTGCGTTAACCGTTTGAACAGTTTTTTGACCAATATTTTGTTCTTTAATTTCTATAAGAGTGTTCATAAGAATTCCTTACTATTTAGATGTTTCTTAATGACACTTTTAAAAAGTGCCGGGTGCTAAGAAACACGGTAGTAAGTCCGTCGTTATGCTTTTCCCAAAAGGGTATTGTATAGCGTAACTACACCCGACAAGATCATTATATGCGTGTAACATACAATGAGTCAAAGCCTTTAAACGTGCGGAGAAGAGATTGTTTCGTAACCAAATCCGCTTACTATTAAGGTGTTTCTTAGGCACCTGATTCGATTATTCATATTGTCGTCACATTGTCAAGCTGCTTTCGAGATTTTTTACGTTTTTACTAATTTGACTTATATATCCTCTTCATCCATATGGATTACGCCTTCGCCTTCGTCACATGCGTTTGGTGGGGCGTTTGGATCAAGGGTATCATCCTTGTCTGGTGTTGTGTTTGCAACGTTTCCAGCCGCATCTTCTTGTGATGCATCAAAAAGTTCGCACTCTATTTTTGT
>NZ_JBHIMK010000235.1:0-1840 GCF_042194085.1 Bartonella sp. MU70NMGDW | reverse complement strand
AGTATACGGATGAGAAAGTTTCTCATATTGTAAAAGATGGAGTTAATGAGGCTAATTCGTATACGGATATGAAGTTTGAGACGTTAAATTATGCTGTTGAGGATGTTCGCAAGGAAGCAAGACAAGCTGCAGCGATTGGTCTAGCGGTGTCCAATTTACGTTACTATGATATACCAGGATCTTTAAGTGTTTCATTTGGTAGTGGTTTATGGCGTAGTCAATCCGCATTTGCTATTGGGGCTGGTTATACATCTGAAGATGGAAATATTCGTTCGAATGTATCTATTACGAGTGCTGGAGGTCACTGGGGGATAGGTGCTGGAATTACTCTGAGGTTGAGATGATAATAGAAAAAACGGCTGTTATTGTAAAAAAGAGAAGTATGTTAGTAAAGGTTTTGTTTGCTCTTGCCTTAATAGGCAAGAGCGAAAGCTTTGCTAATGAGAACAATAATATTTATACAGTGCATCCACCGCACTTATCGATACCTAAGGGAGAACCTGGTGAAACACGTCGAATTATTATGCAGTTTTATGACTGGACTTTGATTTGTGACGAAAAACAAAAGCTTAAACATAAGCAAGGTATATGTAATGTGACACAGACTGTTCATGATCAAGAAGGAAATACCATTTTTAGTTGGTCTCTTGTGTCTACGACAAGTGGTCAAGCAGTGATGCTTTTTCGGACATTGCCAAATTCTGATATAAATGTTCCGATTCAAATGTTTGTAAAAGGTGTTAAAAAACCTGTTCTTATTCATTATACGCAATGCAATGAAACTGTTTGTTTGGCAGAATCGCCTGTAGGGCCGGTTTTGACTAAACAAATAGAGCAGGACAATAAAGTACGTATTTCCTATAAAATTAAAGAAGGAAAGGTATTTTCTTTTACTGTACCATTTAAAGGATTAAATGCGGCACTTAATTCTTTACGTCCTTAGAATCCATCGAGTATTTTTAACAAGATTCATTTTTCATAAATTGTTGTATTATATTTTTGAGTGTAAATTATAAGGCCAAATAAGTAAGAATTTTTATATAATATGATATAGAGGTAATTTATTGGAAAGAGCGAGAGTTTTATGAATATAAAGTCACAATAAGTTCTTTGTATGTAATAGAAATTCAAGTCAGTAATTTCCATAAAGCTTAAAGAGTGATTTCGTTAGTTATTAAAAGTAAAAAAGATTAGCAATACTCGATTTAAAATAATTAAAAAGATAGCTTCCTTACAATAATAAGTAGGCTAAATTCTTTTTTAAAGCTTTAAATGGATTTTTAGAGCGATCTTATTAAGCATTAATATTTTTTAGATAAATTTATAATCCTAGAGAATTTTTTGAACGATAGTTTTAATTGGTATTCACAAAATAATAGCTATTGTAATTGCATTTTGTAGTACTACGGAACTTTTATTCCAGCATAATCAAAGCCATTTCATTGTATACAACAAACGAGGCTCGTGTGTGGATAACGAGATTGAAAAAAAGAAAAATTTTTTTATAAACCGTACTAATGTATAGGTTGTTGTGACCTTAAGAGTCAGCAAATAGTATTGTTATAATAGAGGTGTGCTCCGTGTAAATGGTATAAAGAAAAGAGCAAAATTTATAAAAATTGATGCGAACGTAAACGATTAATTTATAGTTTTAAGTACATAAAGAGAAGCATGATTTTACGGAAACAATCAAAAGATTATACAAAAATCTGAATGATGCTAGTGTAGAAAATTTTAATGATAGGCAAAGAAAGAATGATTTTTTGTATTTATCATTTGATGCTGCATTATTGCTTTATTTAGGAATGAGCAGAAGAGTTTTCGCGTTTATTTATTGGGG
>NZ_JBHIMK010000234.1:0-1841 GCF_042194085.1 Bartonella sp. MU70NMGDW | reverse complement strand
GTGTAATCTGCCCAATAAGTTTTTCAGCATGTCCTTTGTTCATGCGCTCATTGATACGCGCAATAACAGATTTATGACGAATAAGCGCAACAGCGCAATAGATTGAAGCAGTGTCTATGGCAAGGATAAGCATAAAAATATTGTAGTTGAATAATATGATAAACAAAAGGCCTGCTGTATTTTTTTACTATTTTTTATTTTATTGTACATTTTGCAATAGTTAAAGTCACTTATAAAACAAATAGATAACACTGTTTTTTGAAGTTTTTTATTATGTCTAGTCAATATTTAATATTCTTTTCCTTATTGAATGCGGGAGAGATTTAATTTTCATTATGCTTTGTTGTATAACAGAGTAAATAACAATCATTTGAAGGGAAGAAATCGTGAGATCACATTTGTTTTTCCCAATAAGAGCACATTCCTTAGCTTTTTGTAAAAACTTGATTTTGATTAGATTAGAGTTTTTAACGAATGATGTATTTCAGTATATGATACTCAGTTTTAAGCTATTTGATAGCTTTCTGCACTATATTAAAGCGCATTCAATTTTTTGTATAGAATGATAGCGAATTTTTTGAAATTTTAGCCTAGTTTGGTGAAAGGCTACCCCAATACTAGCAAATATTGGGATTTATTGTGTACTATATTGAAAAAATCAAGAGTATTTAAGGGCTATTTCAAAATATTATCTGATTTAAATCGATTAATTTTATCATGATCAAACTACAAGCTCCAAGGGTGAGTATGGAGCAGGTTGAAGCTAAGATAACACGCCATCCTGCTTTTTTCAATGAGCGAATATCAACGCCTAATCCTAATGCTGCCATTGAAATGATGGTCAATAACTGAGCAATTAGTTTGATGGGATTAAGTGCTTTTTCAGGGATAAGACCACTTGAGCGAACAAGCATCATAAGAATAAAGCCAATAATAAACCATGGGACAAGGGTGTGTAGACGCAGGCGTGTTTGTGCTGATCGACGATAGATGATGGATAGGATAAAAATAACAGGGCCTAACATGAGAACACGTACTAATTTGACAATTGTTGCAATTTGAACGCTCACGAAAGATATTGGCGCTGTTGCTGCTAAGACCTGTGGTACGGCATAAACTACCATGCCAGCAAGCACACCATATTGACTAAATGACAAGTTCAAAAATAGATATAAAAAAGGGAGAAGTAAAATAATAACAACTCCTAAAAGAGCAGTAAAAGCAATTGATGCAGCTACTTCTTCGTGTTTTGCTTTAATGACGGGTGCAACGGCAACAATGGCTGAGTTACCACAAATAGCATTTCCGCAAGCAACGAGCATTGCTAAATGTTTAGAGAGCCCGCAGATTCGACCAATGGCAAAGCTCAGGATAATCGTTACGAATATAACGAATATGATGCTAGAAAGTAAATTCCAACCGGCTGAAAGCACTGCGTTAATGCTAATGCTTGCTCCTAGAAGTACGATAGCAATTTCAAGAAGTGTTTTGGCACAAAAAGTTATACCTTTTTGAAAATATGTTTGCAAAGTAAAACAACTACGGGTAACAGATCCTAAAAGAATTGCCAAAACAAGGCTTTCAAGCCACGCTTGCCTAAAAAGCTGCTTTTCCACGACTTCTAAACCATACGCTAAGACTGATATGAATAAACATACTAAAATACCAGGACCAAGGTCGTTTAAAAATGAGAACTTTTTCTTTAGCATTTGGATATTCCCCCGTCATTAAAGAGCTAAAAGTAAAGAGGAAAAAGTTTTAAAAATTTGTTCGTGCTTGTACAGCTGCTGCTAAAGTTCCATCATCAAGATAATCAAGTTCGCCTCCTACAGGAACACCAT
>NZ_JBHIMK010000233.1:0-1847 GCF_042194085.1 Bartonella sp. MU70NMGDW | reverse complement strand
TCTCCCCCAATATTTATAAGCAAAAAAACTAAATGCTCCTGAAGACGGCTCTTCTACTGACATTTCACCAAGCATTCTCATAATGAAATATATAATAATCCCGCCGACAAGATAAGATAAAATGACCGATGGACCAGCTAATTGAATTGCCTCGGTTGACCCATAAAAAAGCCCCGTCCCAATAACGCCACCCAAAGCAATCATTTGAATATGGCGATTTTGAAGGCTACGCTTCAATTCCTCGTGCTTTTTTTCAGACATCATGCCTCACTACTTCTGTTGAACCTAACCTCAACTTTTATCGAAAAATTAGGCACCTCTTTCAAAAAACACAAAACAAACGTCAACTTATTTTCTTATCATAATGCAACCCCTTATTTTTTTGTGCATTATACGTATGTCCCGTTGAAGTTTTAAGAAAAAATATGCCCCACCCTTTATTTAAATTAATGTCTTTCATTTTCATTACACTAACCATTATAGTATTGGTCATTGATAATGCACACTCTGTAATAACATCACATTGGACAATAACCCCCTTTAATAAAATTTTAATAAACCTTCTGCAAACAGATATCTATCAACTTAATCAATCTCTATGCAAGGTAATGCCTGATTTTCTGTCCTCAATTTGCGTTACTCTCACTTATTTACCAGCATGGTCTATCTTTGGTGCTTTAGCAATAGTATTTTGTATCTTAAATTACGAAAAACAAAAGCCTTTCCACAAAATATCATATACATATAACGAAGAGTACATTTAATCTTGAAAAAAACTTCTAGAGCTCTCTGTACTATAACACAACCAATGTCGCTTAAAATCCCTCACTCTATTAAAACAACCGAAAACCACTTGATCATCAGAACGGATTAAAACGCTTTATTATAAATATATGCGCTCACTTATGATTTCTATAGATAAAGATAACACCACTTTATTTGTATCAATTTAAAAAATTAGCGAATAAATCTAACTCCCATCTATACAAAAACTCTGTACAGAAAAAATTTAACATATTGCAGTTCATATATTTTTCTATAGCTGCTTCTTTATACTCTAAAAAAACTTTTCTTAATTTTTATACTAGAAACCCCATATAAAAAACGTCTTCTAATATCAGCTCTCCTTATAAGATTGGAACTTATTAAAATTAATGAAGAAGCTTATAAAAATTATTCTACAAGCCTAACAAAATACGCTAAATAAAAACTAATCTGTAAATAATTACAATTGTGATAAAAAATATTTTCCACCTTCCTCCCTATTGAGAAAATGGTGAGATAACAGTTTCAGTAACACTCTGTTCTTTTAAATCTGAAAATCTTCTCGCTAAAATATCAACTTTTTTAGATATCTCATCCAAACTTTTCCATTGATTAGTTACCTCTCGAGAAAGTTCCTCAATGAATTTTTCTTGGTAAGCTAGCTTCATTTCTAGTTCTATCAGCCGATCTTCATCCGATATGATTTTTACTCCCTCTTAAATAAAAAAACTTGATTAATTTTATTAATCCTCCTCTCTTTTTCTTCCCATAAAAATGAGAAGTCACTTTTCAACTAATTCTAATCATCTTATTTGCATATTATAAAGGGTTTATGATGATCTTTATTTTCCCAATCACTTATGCAACAAATTTCTTTCTTAAGAATCAGAAAATGTTTTTATCTTTACTAAGTTATCTTGACACCATTTTTCATCCTAAAGATCTACATTCCCAGCTTCTTAATTTGAGTGCTATCGTAAATTGGAAAGCATTTATAGTATTAAAATCAAAGAATACTGTCCTCTGACTTTTACATACTTCTCCTGCAAATTATTATCATATTTTATAAATTATTGAAAAAA
>NZ_JBHIMK010000232.1:0-1862 GCF_042194085.1 Bartonella sp. MU70NMGDW | reverse complement strand
AACTAAGTTTCACTGTCGCTCATCAGAATTTTCATACTTTTAATAAAAACACTGGAAAGCGCACAAATAATAAGTAATTTATGTGACACGACTTTCTTTTATGCCGCGTCATGATAATGTTGCGTTTCGACTTTCTCGATTACATTTACAAAATCAGGTTGTAACCGATGGGATTAAAAATAAAAATTTAAAAGTTTTGGTAATGATCCATTGTCCCATGGCGCTGAGAATGCCAAAATATTTATAGGAAGAAAATTTGTATTTTAACGGTCTGTAAGAAGAATATTATTTTAAAACATCATTTTAATTACAAAAAACAATACATTATCGCATGTTTCTTGATGTAATAGTTTATATATCTTATAAAAAGTAAATGGGAGTAATACAGAGAAAAAATGATTCACAGATGAGAGGGGATGCGCCCCATATCTTAGCTTTGATCCCTAACATAAGAAGTCTATTTGATCCACAAAATACGACGCTGTTCTAAATAATCTGTACGAGAATAGGCACATTATATTTTACCGCTGACCATATGATCTAAAATGGTTTCAGAGCTCCTATAAGAAGCATTTGTTTTTTCTACTAATCAAATAAATTATAGAGAAACCTGTGCGGGCATGCTGCAAGTTTATTTTTTCTCATGTAAATTACTATGCAATTCTCAGCGAGGGTATCCGATCAGTTGCAAAAGAAATCACTGAGAGATAGAAGGCGCGCTTGTTTTAGAATTTTCATTACTTTTAACGATAAAAGAAGATGAAACACATCTGTAACATCCCATCGATCTTTCTATATTCTTGAGTTAAAAATTGCCTGTAGATTATCCTCAAACAGATCTTTATGAATATAACATAAGGGATCGGTGCGAACACCTATAAGAATCAGCAGGGACAAAGACAGTTATATTGTTGTTTTGCAAAGCATTTTATAAAAGCTGGTATATTTTTTCAATATATTGCCAGTCCATTAATGGTTTTATCATATTGCTTTCTTATAAAGCGTGTGCTTTTTTGTTGCTTATAAATCAACCTAAACTTTATACAGCAGTATGTTTGAGACAAATATGAAGACGGTTCAGTGCTTTATTCAGTTGTGTATGCCAGAGTAGAATGAGCTTATCTGCTTGTGTAATTTCTAAAATGAGGGGACTGCTTAATTTAGGGGAACATGAAAGCATCAAGATAAAAATAGATCTATCCTTAGCATCATCTTTTAATTTAGTATTGCGATTTTCAAAATATCTAAGCCAATGTCTCTTACATAATGGCGATTAAGTATTGCCGAACACATTTTTTCACGTAGTCGTTTATGAGTAATATAACATAAAATCCACTGTGTATCTCCATCTTTATGCTTATAAAAATGCAAGCTTTGGCCATCATCATACTCTCTTTCAGTCTCCAACATTGCAACAATTATTGTGTTGAGACTTTTCATAAGAGGAATTTTTTTCTTCAAGTAGTTTTTATTCATACACTAATTTTACTTGCATGTTATAAATGGAGTTGGATAGATAAAAATACTTTAAGAAAGAGACACCAAATGCTTCTTATGAATCGTTTCAAGTGTCGAGAGTTATTGTAAAAGAAGCATTGAAAAGTCGAGTGCTACTGCTGATAGTTTGGGCACCATGAGGCAATAAATCCACTTACTTTATCTATCTTAGCATCTATTGAGTATAAATTTCTCTGTAAAAGTAACTTTATTTCATATCAATGTTATCAATTATAGATATTGGGTATCATTAGTAACATAATCATAGACTTACGATTTTATGAACTCTTTTTTATCTCTTTTGTAGAAGATCTTAATGTTTTGTGATGGCATCAATGATGGTATTCACATTATGTTCCATCATA
>NZ_JBHIMK010000231.1:0-1866 GCF_042194085.1 Bartonella sp. MU70NMGDW | reverse complement strand
TTTGAGGCCCACCACCATGAACAACAACAGGGTTAATCCCCGATTGCTTTAATAGAGCAATATCACGCGCAAATGCTTGCCCTAAAGCAGGATCACCCATAGCATGGCCGCCATATTTTACCACGACCGTTTCATTTTCATATTTTTGCATATAAGGTAAAGCAGACGATAAAAATGCTGCTTGTTTTTCCAAAACATCTACAGTGCCGTTTTTAGCATCATCCATCAATAGAGCCTCCTCATCACTTTTTACCACCTCTTAATGAAATTTAGGAAAAGTGAAAACAATAAAACAAAGCCTTACTCTATCCACCCCCCTGAAAATCGTCAATTTTCTTCTAAATTATGAAAAAGGAATAGCGAAATGAAATACAAAAAACTTCCTTTAAAAATTGACAGCGAAAAATTAAACAAAATAGACGTAAAAAAACGTCATTATTTTATGATCTTATATATAAGATTGAAAAGCCAAATTTTGAAGCTACGCCGTACATTCAACTCATTAGTTTATCCCTATGGATACTTAACAATGAATAGGAATATATACAACCCTTGATTTTGTAAGATAAAACAAAATTTCTTATAATAATAAAATTAACATATTCCCAAGATAAGAAATCACTCAACCGCTTTATAGCTTATCTCAATAAACTATAAATTTGGTTTTAAAAATTTGACTTTTTCTCAATCATTAAACATGAGAAAATGTCAATTGAACGCTCCTTATGGAGAATCATAATAAATTGATTTATAATAATAATTTATCTTTTTATATCGTAAAATCGAAAAATGCTTTGCAAAATTGTCATATATTGTGACTTTATTGCGAATAGCTCTTCAGAAGCATCTTCATAAAAGCATTTAATTGTTTAGATTACTCTCTTCGTAAGATTTTATAAAATTTCTCATTTTCATGATCTGTCATTAAGTTTTTCTTTCTGCATAGCAATACATGCTTGGATTATTCAATGTCTTTTAGAATTTTTAATTCTTTTAATGTGTTGTTTTTTAAGCATATCATGCCATTTTTTTGTTGTATTTATTTTTTCTTTTCTAAAGTACCTCCCCCTTTCTCCCCACCAAATTTTTATCATGCCAATAAATTCAACTAGGTGAATTCCATGGAATCTGTTTCTCCAAAAGAGAGATGCATCAAGCATCTCAAGACATATTTTGTTATGTCTGCTTTAGTATTCAACATGCATTATCCTATTTCATAATTTCTTTGGAACAAAATAAATCTGATTATAGCGTTTTTTTATTATCTGAAAGAAGTATTTTATGACACCAGAATACAAAACAAAATCCGTAATCTAAAAGAAAATGAAGCTGGTATGAGGCATGTAAAAGCTATTCCGAATAAATACCCCTTTTTTGCCTTTTTAAAGGGAGACAGTAGTTAAGATTATCAAAATGCCAAAAATAAAATCGGTTATAAGAAGTTGATGCTTTATTTGAAAAAGATGGTTTGCCTAACAGCTTATTTAGCGTTTCTTGGCAAGCTGATACCTATTTTACAGTTTTAGTATAGGGATTTTGAGTAAAACAATAAATACAAAAAATGCTGAATGCATAAAAGCAGTTATCATGACACTGGAAATCAGTCACTCAATTGCATCCTTCTTATGGATAAGCCCTTTTTAAAATATCATAGACACTCAAAAATAAGACTTATCCATAAAACTCGTGAAATGTAAAAAACTATCAGCGGCTAGAACTTACCCTAAATTAATTGTTTCTCTCTTTATCTTTTCAAGAAAAAAATGTTTTTCAAAAATTACAAGACTACAGAAAGCTTAATTAAAATAACCTTCCAAAAGTTTTTTCTAATCTATTCTGAGAACATTCACATATTTTAACCAGAAA
>NZ_JBHIMK010000230.1:0-1877 GCF_042194085.1 Bartonella sp. MU70NMGDW | reverse complement strand
GTTAGCTGGACGCCTTGAAATCATAACAATATTCGTCCTTTTTATTCCCGCTTTCTGGCGTGAACAATTCTAATGCAGAGAGTATTTTATTCTACCATGATAAAAAATTTACAAGATAAAAAGGTGTGAACAGTATGCATCATAATATTCACCCCTCACTCAATCCACTGAAGATTTGCCAAAATTTCATACAAATCATCATATCAATGATATAAAATGGGCACCATCATTTTTACTTAAATAATAATAAGGTGCAAATCGGCACCACAAAATAAGATATAAATTAGTACCACCATATTATTTTCTTTCTGTTAACGTCGTAACAGCCTGCATTTCAGACAATTTATAAGAAATCTCTTTACACCTTGTCTTCAACAGTTTTTATCCACCACAGCCTTCTTCCAATTGTAATGTGTAAGAGGATAGCTCTCATTGATTTAATATCAACAGATTTGACATGAGAAAATCTTAAGGTACTCAAAGCTCTTATTCAAATTGAAAAGGTAAATTATCTATAAAAATCATATATATTGATCTTCGATCGATCTTATTATGAATTTATTGAAAATATTTACAACTATTTTATCTATAGAGATAGCGTCATTATCTTTTTTAAGACAAGAAAACGTTTTTTTTGCTATCTATTTAAGTCTTACAAAATGAACAATACCAGTACGACACCGCATAAGATAGTGCATAAATCTCTAGACTTGAGTTAACGCATTATTTTCTTATTCTAAAATATCACTGAATGAAAGTAGCTTTCCTCTCTCCTCGTATGCTTTATCATAAACCACATTTCGCTCTTAAGCGTATACATTTTTAATCTTCTATCCAAAATTTTTAGAACTTCTTATAGCGTTCTACTAAAGACAATATAAATTTTGTAAAATAACATTTATATTATTGAGCTGTTTTCTTCATGACTATGAAAAACCTTTAAGGAAAACACCTTTTATCATTCCTCAAGAAGATCTTTGATATAATAATCAAAGTGTTTTTTCCGCAAACAGTTCTTTGTAAACACTTTCAATCTTGCTTGCCTCTTTTTCCAAAGGAAAGTGAATACGAACATGGGTTAAAGCTTTCTTTCCGGCTGCCAATGTTTTTTCTACATCAGCAAAATAAGGTTCAATTGCTGATGTTAAAGCCGCTCCATCTCCTGCTTTTACAACTGTTCCTGTTCCCTCGACCACCAATTCTTTATAAGCTCCTGCATCACTCGTTACAACCGCAACCTGTGATGCCATTGCTTCTAATGGTGTTAAACCGAAACCTTCTGTACGAGAAGGTGCAACGTAAAGCGATAAACGACGATACCACAAAGGGATGTCCAGAATCTCACCAAGAAAAATAATGCGATCATCCAGACCCGCCTTAGCAATCTTTTGGCGTAATTCTTTTTCAAAATGATAATATTGCTCTGTCGTACGACCAGCGATAAGTGCTGTCCATTCAGGATAGTCAGGTAATAATGCTATCATGGCATCAACAAATAAATCTGTTCCTTTTGAGTAGCGCAAACGCCCAAAACACCCTACCGCATATTTTCCTGGAAATCCTGTCGAAGAAAAGCAATCATCGAGAGTCTGTAGTGGAGTAAAACGCCTCACATCCACCCCATGCATAATAACCTTATGAGGCACTTCAAGATAAGCGCCCGTATGTGTACTGGTAGCGATAACCCTATCCATACAGCGAATCAACCATTTGGTAAAAAGCTTATGATGGCGTTGTGAAGCCGATGTAAAGATAAGTTTAAGCTTCATTTTCAAGATATCGCGCAAAAAGATCCCAAAGAGCATCTCAATATTGCGTCGTGCATGCCAAATACGAAATGGCTTCCCTTTCGGACTTTTCCAAAGTCCGAAAAGGTC
>NZ_JBHIMK010000023.1:0-25150 GCF_042194085.1 Bartonella sp. MU70NMGDW | reverse complement strand
AAGAGGTAGTACAAAGCGTACTTTGATTGATCGACGTTTCTGCTTTGTCCACATAAAATAGCACAGTCTTTACAGCAAAAATTTCTTAATATTTTGCCCAACTATGCACGATTTTGATTAATACCTCATTACCAAATCTACACCAAAATAATTTGTTATTTTCAATTTACCCTCATCTTTGTCCCTAAAATTTCCTGTTAAAATAAATATAAAATCAATCAATGCCCAAAGTATAGTTGTCAAAAACCCGATCCCCAGAAATAGTAGACCTATTACACTTAATAAGAAGCATTATAAGGCTCGATACAATTTTACCAACCATAAATTGATGAATCCCCAATGCACAAAAAAACAAGTAAACGATCGCTAGCATCACATTTAATTTTTGTGACTGACCTTCAACAGAGATAGGAAAAATAGATTTAATGGTATCCCTTCACAGACAAAATCAATGGTATCCCCTACCTTTGGTGTTTTTACCCTAAAAAATCTTCAGGCAAAAATTGATAACGCTTATCATCATCTCCAAAAACGAGATAAACCCTTTGATCTTGACCAATAATCGTACCTTTCATCTTTAACACCTATAAAGCTGCTCCTCATGTGTTATTCATAAAGAGATTATTTCTTTTTATAATATGTTGATTAACCTCACGGTGTAAATAAAATTTGTAGCAGCCGTGATAAACGTGAAATTAAAATAGCTCTGATCCCCCCAATGATCTAATGTTTCTGCTGCTATAAGCAGCAATACAAAACACACCTTAGTGGATTTACGTCGTTGTTTTACCTACATAAAATAGCACAGTCTTTTTCAATACTTTTATTCAACTGTGCATATTCCTCTTAATATCTCACATTAAAGAAATAGAGTACAATAATCTTGCATTATGCAACTCAATATATTGGTTGAAATAAAAAGTAAACTTAATTATTTTCTTTTTATTATAAAATTTTTACAAATCTGTAATCTGATTCCCATCTTTATCCGTAAATCTTCCAGCAACAATGACTATAAAATCAACAATTGCCCAAATACCGGTAATTATCAATCCAAACAATGATAAAGATAGAACCAGCATTAAAGCACCAGTCCGAACTTTACCAACCATAAAGCGATGAACACCAAAGATACCAGCAACCCAACAAAGCAGTGCGAACATTATCTTTGTGTTCTCTGTACCTGGTCTCAACAATGGGAAAACAGAACTGACAACACCTCCTTCACAGACAAAATCAACAGCATTACCAATCCTTGGTGGATTCTTTCCCAACCAATCCCAAGTCGCAAACTGATAACGTTTACCATCATCACCCGAAACGAGATAATTTCCTTGGTCTTGACTAATAATTATACCTCTCATATTAATCCCTATAAATTTAAACACTTAAAAATTATTGCGTATATGCCTTTGATAAAAAATCTCAATTTCATAGTCTAAATAATATCATACTCTCACACTCTTTGCTCGCAACTATACACGATATAAATCACCAGCATAACGCGCTTGGGCTCCTAGCATTTCTTCAATACGAATAAGTTGATTGTATTTTGCTAATCTATCCGAACGCGCAAGAGAACCTGTTTTAATTTGTCCACAATTCGTTGCAACCGCAAGATCTGCAATGAAAGAATCCTCTGTTTCGCCTGAACGATGAGATATAATGGCACGATAACCTGCTTTATGTGCTACTTCTACAGCATCAAGTGTTTCACTCAATGTACCAATTTGATTAACTTTTATGAGAATAGAATTGCCTACCCCCATTTTAATACCATCACGCAAACGTGCTGAATTCGTTACAAACAAATCATCGCCAACAAGCTGACATTTTTCTCCAATTGTGTCAGTGAGTAACTTCCAACCTTCCCAATCATCCTCTGCCATTCCATCTTCAATTGTAATAATAGGATAATTTTTCACAAGCTGCGCTAAATAATCTACCTGCTCTTGGATGTCACGGCATTTGCCCTCACCTTTATAAAAATACGAACCATTTTTATAAAATTCGGTTGAAGCACAGTCTAAACCAATGGCAATTTGTTCACCTGGTTTATAGCCACATATCATGATAGATTCCATAATAAAATCAATAGCTTGATCAGAACTTTTAAATTGAGGTGCAAAACCACCTTCATCACCAACATTGGTATTATAACCCGCATCTTTTAAACGCGTTTTCAATGCATGGAAAATCTCAGCGCCATAACGGATAGCTTCTCTTACAGTAGGAGCTCCTATAGGAATAATCATAAACTCTTGAAAATCAATCAAATTATCAGCATGAACGCCACCATTAATAATATTCATCATGGGGGTTGGAAGAATATGCGCTTGTGTACCACCAATATAACGATACAAAGGTAAATTTAATGAATCCGCAGCTGCTTTTGCAACAGCTAATGAAACACCAAGAAGTGCATTGGCACCAAGACGGGCTTTGTTTGGCGTTCCATCCAAAGCAATCATTGCTTGATCAATAGCAATTTGATTTGTTGCATCCCGCCCACCAAGTTCTTCAAGAATTTCGCCATTAACTGCAGCAACCGCTTTTTCAACACCTTTCCCTTGATAGCGCAAACCACCATCACGAAGCTCTATAGCCTCGTGTGCTCCTGTTGAAGCTCCCGATGGAACCAGAGCGCGACCAAAAGCTCCATTCTCCAAACGAACATCAACTTCTACCGTTGGATTACCACGGCTATCAAGAACTTCACGTCCAATGATATCGACAATTATAGTCATATGTGTTTCCTTATCCAATAAAAGTCTTGATTCATTTCTAATGTCCTATTAATGAAGTGTTTTTCTCTTCTCAATTCAACTTCTTTGACAGATAATCAAACTCCATTAAAGTCTCAAGCAATCTTTGTAAATTATCAAGTTTAACCATATTGGGTCCATCAGAAGGTGCATTATCTGGATCTTGATGTGTTTCTAAAAAAATACCAGCTACCCCAACAGAAACAGCTGCACGCGCTAAAATTTCAACAAATTGACGCTGTCCACCAGATGAAGCACCCTGCCCCCCAGGTTCTTGAACAGAATGCGTTGCATCAAAAATAACAGGAGCACCAAATGAACGTAAAATAGGCAATGAACGCATATCAGAAATAAGTCGGTTGTAACCAAATGACGTGCCTCGCTCACAAAGCATAACATTCGGATTACCACTGTAAACAACCTTTTTTAAAACATTCTCCATGTCCCACGGCGCTAAAAACTGACCTTTTTTAATGTTAATAACACAGTCTGTTTTGGCGGCTGCTACCAAAAGATCTGTTTGACGACATAAAAAAGCCGGTATTTGTAAAATATCAACCGTAGAAGAAACAATTGTACATTGCTCTTCTGTATGCACATCAGTTAGTACAGGGCAATTAAACTCTTTTTTTAAATCAGAAAAAACAGCCATTGCCTTTTCAAGACCAATACCACGTGCCGCACCCAAAGAAGTTCGGTTAGCTTTATCGTAACTCGATTTATAAACAAACCCGATACCAAGCTGATCGGTAATTGTTTTAATACGACCGGCCATTTCAAAAGCATGATCGCGACTTTCCATCTGACACGGCCCTGCAATTAATGAAAGAGGCATTTCATTTGAAAAAATAATATTTCCAACTTTCACACGGGCATTTGGTTTAGTCATTTTATCCCTCAAAAGCAAAGTAACCCAATTTATGCATTAAACTAATCGACTTTGTTCTACAGCGGCTTCAATAAAAGAAGAAAAAAGCGGGTGAGGATCAAAAGGACGAGATTTTAATTCTGGATGATATTGAACACCAATAAACCATGGATGATCTGCATATTCTATCGTTTCTGGTAAAATACCATCAGGAGACATCCCAGAAAAAATCAAACCACACTGTTCTAACTTATCCTTATAATCAATATTGACCTCATAACGATGACGATGTCGCTCGACAATCTTGGTTATCCCATAAATTTGAGCAATATGACTCTCTTCTTTTAATTCAGCAGCAAAAGCACCAAGACGCATTGATCCGCCGAGATCACCATTTCTTGTACGTTTTTCAAGAACGTCTCCTTTAAGCCATTCTGTCATTAAACCTACAATTGGATTTTCTGTTTCGCAAAACTCACTTGACGAAGCATTCTTAATCTGTGCAATATTGCGCGCAGCTTCTATACAAGCTAATTGCATCCCAAAACAAATCCCTAAAAATGGGACTTTACGCTCTCGTGCAAATTGAATTGCTCGAATCTTTCCTTCTGCCCCTCGTGCCCCAAAAGCACCTGGAACCAAAATTCCATGGGCTTTTTGTAAAGCTGAAACAGAATCTTCTTTTTCAAAAAGTTCCGAATCAATCCACTCAATATTAACTTTTACTTTATTCGCTAAACCACCATGTGCAATCGCTTCAATAAGAGATTTATAAGCATCCTTTAAACCCGTATATTTTCCTACAACAGCAATCGTAACTTCTCCTTCAGGATGGTGAATACGATGCGTAATATCTTCCCAACGATCCATCTGAGGGGAAGGTGCCGAATCGATTCCAAAAGCACAAAGAACTTCAGAATCCAAACCCTCCTTATGATATGCCATAGGAACATCATAAATTGTTGGCATATCTAATGCCTGAATGACTGCATTGGAGCGAACATTACAAAAAAGTGATAATTTGCACCGTTCTGTTTCTGGAATAGATCTATCTGCACGTACAAGCAAAATATCAGGAGAAATACCAACTGCTTGCAATTCTTTGACAGAATGTTGTGTTGGTTTCGTTTTTAATTCACCTGCTGAAGGAATATAAGGCATTAATGTGAGATGGACATAAACGACATTTTGTCTCGGTAGCTCATTGCGAAGCTGACGAATCGCTTCTAAAAAAGGCATTGCTTCAATATCACCAACCGTTCCGCCTATCTCACACAAAACAAAATCAAATTCTTCATTTCCCATCGTAATGAATCTCTTAATTTCATCCGTAACATGAGGGATAACTTGGACTGTTGCCCCCAAATAATCACCACGCCGCTCTCGTTCAATGATATTGCGATAAATACGCCCTGTTGTGATATTATCTTGGCTATTTGCAGAACGCCCAGTAAAACGCTCATAATGACCAAGATCAAGATCCGTTTCTGCACCATCATCGGTCACAAATACTTCACCATGTTGATAAGGTGACATCGTACCTGGATCAACATTTAAATAAGGATCAAGTTTGCGAAGACGTACACGATAACCACGAGCCTGTAATAACGCTGCTAACGCCGCCGCTGCGATGCCTTTTCCAAGGGAAGAAACCACACCACCAGTAATAAAAACATAACGTGCCATGGGCTTATGGTGATAAGCAATTTATAATGATTTTTCCAGCAAAAAATGCAAAAAGAAACAATTTTTCTTCTAAAATAAAAAAGGTGAAAAAATCACCTTTTTAAAAAGTCTATATTTTCTTAAAAAACTATTTCGTACTGTTATCCGGAACTGTATTTTCAAGAACCGGTGGAACTGGACTTTCTGCTTCAGGATTTGTGGACTGTTTCTGTTCCTGCGGAGAATTCGAATTGCCTCCTAGCTGTTCAAGAATAGAAGGGGAAGAAGACTCACCATCTGATGATGGGACTGATTCTGATCCTTTATTGGTAGAATTCTGTTCTGAATTAACCGGTATACGCTTTAAAATATCAGAACTAGAATTTGATATATTACCCACCACGGTAAGCCCAATAGACACAACAAAAAAACAACAGGCTAAAATAGCAGTCAAACGTGTTAAAGGATTTCGAGATCCACGAGTTTTCATCAACCCTGAGCTATTACTCACACCTAGCCCACCACCTTCTGAAGGTTGGATTAATATAACACCAACCAGAGTAATCACAATCAACAAATGAATAACTATAAGTACTGTTTGCATAAACCCTGCTCTTCAAATAACTCTTTCATAGCTATTTACACATAAATAACACACAATCCAAGGAGAAACTAAAATTTCTCTACTATAGTTTACGACAAACATCGCAAATAGTTAAAAAATCAATCGCTTTTAAGCTTGCTCCACCTATTAAAGCACCATTAACATGAGGAATGCTTAAAAGCTCAAATGCATTGGATGGCTTTACGGACCCACCATAAAGCAGACGTATCTTATCGCCTTCATCACTAAAACGAGAGCGCACCTTATCACGAATGAAATGATGTACTTTTGCAATATCTTCTGGAGTCGCTGTATTGCCGGTGCCTATCGCCCAAACAGGTTCATAAGCGATAATGGTATTTTCTGCTGTTGCATCATCTGGTAAAGATTCTTCAAGCTGCTGCGTGAGAATATCCAGTACTTTATTATTATTACGCTCCTCCAATGTTTCACCAATACATACAAGAGCCACAAGACCTGCTCGCCACGCAGCTTGCACTTTGGCACAAACAATCGCATTATTTTCTTGGTACATTGTACGACGTTCTGAATGCCCAATGATGACATGACTTGCTCCTGCTTCTTTAAGCATAAAAGCTGAAATATCTCCAGTATAGGGACCATGATCATCAAAATGACAATTTTGTCCTCCCAAAAGGAGATTTTTGCCATCCAGCATATCAGAAGCACGGGATAAAAGCGTTGCTGGGACACAAATAAGCGCCTCAAAAAGATGACTGAGATCAGATCTAACGCCTGTAGCAATAGCACGCAACTCTCCAAGTGTTTCACCCGTTCCATTCATTTTCCAATTTCCAGCAAGAAAAGGCCGAGTATTTGGAGACATATTTTCACCTCAAGAGCTCTTACAATACATTGTTTATCTGTAGTTACCAAATTATAACATGAAAGCAAGTCTTTAAAGCTTGCATCTTTTGTCTCTTTATTGCAAATTCTATTACTGCTTTTGTAATAATTTATGTTAAAAATAGGATTGAACAATGCTTGACGTCATAAGAAGTGCTACAAATTCTTGGATTTTCAGAATTTTCCTTGCTATTTTACTCTTATGCTTCATTCTTTTATGGGGGGTACCGCATTTACACAAAAAAAGTGAAAGAGATCTTATTACTTCTGGAAAATCCACAGTAACTGTCGATGATTATCGTCTCGCACTTGCCGATCAAAGTGCACGTTTAGCCCAGGCGGCTCATCTTGGACGTATGTTTACAGCAAATGAAATGCAGCAATACCAAATTCCTGCTTTTGTGTTTAATCAATTACAACAAAATGTATTGCTTGATGAACAAGTACGTAAAATGAAAATAAGTCTTTCAAAAGATACAATAGCTCATACGATTGGTTCTGATAAGATGTTCCAAGTAAATGGCACTTTTGATAAAAATTTATTTTATAACTATCTTCAGCATTTACGTATTAGTGAAAGTGCTTTTCTTAATTATTACTCCAAACAAGAAAAGCGTAACCAACTTATTTCAGCTTTACTCTCTGATATGAAAGCACCAAATCTCTTTTATAAAGCACTTGCTCTTTATCAAGGAGAAATGCGTATTGCTGATTATCTCGTTATTGATCTAAAAGAAAAGGAAACAATTGCTGATCCTGATGACGAAACACTACAAAAATGGTTTAAAACACATCAAAGTCAATTTCGTGCTTCAGAATACCGCACTGTCTCTTTGTTATCTATGGAACTTAATAATTTTGTAAAACCTAAAGATATCTCAACAGATGAGGCAAAAGCCTATTATACACAAAATGCTTCACGTTTTGTAACGCCTGAAAAGCGTACATTCGAGGAACTGCGATTCCCCTCACGTGAAGAAGCCGATAATGCAGTAAAAAAAATAGCTGATGGATTGAGTTTTGATGAACTGGTAAAAGCTGAAAAAAAGACTCTTAATGACATAAAAAAAGGGCCTATTGCAGAAAATGAACTTCCTAATCATCTAGCATCTGAAGTTTTTGAACTTCAACAAGGCCAAGTCAGTCCTGTGATAAATGACTTACAGGGTCCTGTTATCATTCGCGTCACACATATTGAACCCTCAAGCTCTCTTCCTTTTGAAAGTGTCGAAGAAAATATTCGCCAAACACTTGCCAAAAATCGTGCTACTGATGATATTCGTAACAATTATGTAGCCATTGAAAATGCTCGTTTTGAGGGTGCTTCTCTCAAAGAGCTAGCTGATCAATACAAGTTATCTTTGCGCACAATTACCATTGATAAAACGGGAAAAACGCTTGAAGGTGCAATACTCACGGATTTACCTCAAAAAGATATTTTACTGAATGCCATCTATCAATCAAACGAAGGAGTCGATCTTGATCCTCTCTCTTTTCAAAATGGTGGTTATCTCTGGTATAAGGTCGATAAAATTATTCCTGCCCGCGATAAGACACTTGAAGAGGCTAAGCTAGATGTTCTTTCTCAATGGAAAAGTGAGGAAATTCAACGTCTTCTTGATGAAAAAGCCCAAAATGCTCTCAAGCAGCTCACGGAAGGAAAAAGTCTTGTTGCTCTTGCTCATACCCTTGCTGTTACAAAACAAACAACACCAGCCCTCCGGCGTCAAGACTCATTTGCCCCCCTTGGCGTTGAAGGGATTAAAGCATTATTTTCTGCTCCCAAAGGTCATTATGGCATCATAAAAGGTCCAGTTTCAACAAACCGTATCATTTATCAAATAAAGACTGTAACCATGCCTCAAGATATCACGCCTCATACTCTTTCAACTGAGGTTCGCACCAATATAGATATGATGATAAGAGAAGATCTCAAGCTAGAAATGCTACAAGTTGCCAATAAAGAACACCCTTTGGAAATTAATAGCACAAATTATAATCAGATCTTTAACGCTCTCCAATAAAAAGATTGTGCATAATTTAAAGAACTTATTCGATAAAGTTTCCATCAACTCTTCGTCTATAGTTGAAGAGGTAAGATAGGTCTCTTGTTTCCATATCTTAGGATCAGTATTTGTATAATGATTAATTCTCTCGCAAATCAGTGCATGTATGGATTTGCGAGAAAATAGTCAACGGAATGTAGAGTCGTTTTTGCAACGCATTAAAAAATATTATCCATCCAAAGGTTGTAAAAGTTGCCGCACACTAAGCTATACCCATTAAGCTATAAATGTCATCCCTATCGTCATTCATTTATAGCTTATCATATTGCTACTCTTAATACTCATTCATAAGGAGCGTATTGCTTTTTCTTTAAATGATTTCATTTACACACCCAACTTATAATATACAAAAAAACTATTTTTAAAATTCATTATAAAAATGAAGAAATCTTTTTCTATTCAAGACTCTCATTCAATATGAGAAAAAACGAATTATCATTATAAATCAATATATTCATAAATCATAACAGTCATCAATTATGATTTTATAATTTCTCAAAAATAAGAGTTTTTTATAGACTTATAGACTGCCAAGACAACTTCTCTCATAAAATAGAAATTTTATTTCATTTGCAAATGAGATACAATCAACATACTTAAAAGTTTTTCATCAAACAAACCAATGTATTGAGCTTTATCTCATATTTTTCTTTCTCTGCATCTCACCCTTCCAATACACTGAATAAAACATATTACCGATAAAGAAATACATCGTATTTTCAAGATCATAAAATTTCTTATTCTTTTGCGCTCATAACAACCAAAACATCAACATTTTTTATAACAAAAAATGGTTTGGAAACACCATAGTTCCTTTTATCTTCATATGAGAAAATCAGTCTATATGTTACGCATTCCGACATAGTAATATTCTTTTACAATATCTTTGGAAAATTGCCGCTTATTGCTGCCCTTGTTATCAACCAATAGCGATATATCAATGGCAACGTTGCATTCTCTTGAAAAATTTCAGCCCCCAGCTGTATAGCTTTTTGAAGAGAAGCCGGTACAATGACCAATGGAAGAAAAGCTGGCTTAAGAACTCTAGGTAAAGCACAAGAATACTCGTGAAATTGGGTATAATGATCGCGCGATAATGCTACCATAGCTTCAACAATACGACCCTTTTGTTGATCACTGAGACGATGAGATTCCAAATCTTCCCTATTCACTCCTACAGCCTTTAATATATCAGTAGGTAAATAATATTGATATCGTGATTGCATGAATGATAAAAGACGCAATACACCACTTAATCCTTGAGATATCCCTCCATGTTCATAGATATCTGTAAACTCTTGTGCAGTATCAGGATCTAATATCTGACAAGAAAGCTGTAAAATTATGCTTGCTGTCTCACCACAATAATGCTCTAGATCATGAAGCGTTTCTATTGGATTGTGATAAAGATCTAAAATTTGTGCATTACAATAACGTAAAAAAGCTGTCTTAGGTAAATTAAAAAGAGTCATTGCTTTCAATAAATCACTCAAAATCGGATTATTTCCACTCGTTTGTATTTCACCATGAGCAATAGAATCATACCACCAACGTAACCGTATTTCTCCTATGAGTGGATCATGTACACTTTCGCGAATACGAGAAACTTCAGCATTAAATACGTAAAGAGCAGCCAATGCTTGGCGCTTTTTTTTAGGCGCAAATAAAACCGATATATAGCGATCACGATCTATGGTACGTAAAATATCAAGACAATAAGGAAGAGAGCCTATCATTCGAACCTATTAACGTCCCTTTTTTAGCAATGAAATTAATATCCTCTTTTTATTCATATTAAAAAATGAGGGATAAGCAAATACAGCTCAGAAAATAAGATTTTTAAATGTGTCTCTTAACTGTATTATGAATTAAAATTTCTTTTCTAGTCACTTTTCGTTTTAGAAAGAAAAAAATTAAATAAATAACTTTTCTGATAAAACTTATCTTATCGAACCTCAAGTTTTCATTTGCAGTAAAAAAAGCTAAAAACTAATCGTACCATGCATAGTGAAACTTAGAATAACAAACAACGCAAAACACTTTTTCACCGAATAGATGACAATGTTATTTATAAAAATGCACTGATCATAAAAACTTCATCAAATCATTGACCTCCTCCCCATTCTAAAGGACAAAGATTCTTACCAATACCAATTTGTAAAAAATCCAATTGCTCTCGGTGAGTTTCTATTACTATCAACATATTTATTTATAATGATAATTTATTGTTTTATATGTTAAATTAGAATCCCAAATATCGTAGAATGCTTTCATTTCAAACCAATTCCATGTTGACTCAATCAAAACTATTCCCTTGCACGTCACAAGCAGGGCTGGCTTGTAGGTAAAAACTGTATAAGAAAGAATTAAAAATGTCTCTTATGAACTGCCTCAAGTGCCAAGAGTTGATCACTCATGTGATTCATTGAACTACGAACAAGCTCTGCCCTGAATACTTGCTGCTGTATTTAAAAACACTTAATGTGTTAAGTTATGTATATTTTATTCCCCTTATATCACCACTTTAAACGACGGTATTTTACGGCGCAGTAAAGTAATCACACAATTCTTTCATACTAGATGAGAGAATTTTTTTATTAAACAATACTCTATTCTACCGCAAATAATAATGCCGCAACAGCGCGATCTTCAGCCAATAAAACATTAAATGTACGCACCGCCGCTCCCGTACTCATTGTATCTGATGAAATACGTTTTTCCCATAAAAGAACCCGTAACTCTTCAGGTAATCGCAATAATTCAATGCCAGTACCTATTAATAAAACTTCGATTTCAGAAGCTTCTTCTAAAATACGAGATATATCCTCTTGAGTGGGAATAGGTCCTGCCATGTCAATGCCATAAATACCTGATGGTACACAAATAATAGAACCTCTATGAGACATATCAGCAAAACGAAATCCACCATTTCCATAAGCATCAATAGGTGCGCGACTTGGAAAATGCGCTTCACGAATTTGAATTGCATCGAACATGAACAAGCACCCTTTATTTTTGAATAATCCAATTGTCTTTGCTACTTCTCACCATAAAATTAAAGGAAGGCTGATACAAACATTGATATCTTAACCATAGCCTAGTATTGAAGTGGAAATTTTAATAAAACCCTAATCTTCTCATACAACGAGTATATGAAAATTTGATAATAAACCGCAATCAAAAGCTATACCTGCTTAAATAAATCTATCTTTTAAAAAGTTTTCTCAGCTTATTTACTCGCAAGTTTCTTTTTATAGAAACAATGATCTTGTTTAAAAAACAGAAAAAAATTGCGTAATATTCTATAAATAAAGCAACTATTTTAATAATCTCAAGGAAACAAAAACTCCATTTTCTGTAGCCACTATAAAAGCTATTTTTCCAATGAAATTGTCCTGATCTTGCCAAGCTTTTTATAAAAATGCTGAAAAAATGTAATAAACTGACATTACACCTTAAGATGCATTTTCTTTTGATATAGCTTTTTTCTCTTTAGAGACACTCATGTTTTCTTTCGTTGTCGTTTTAGATTTAGACTTTTGTGGTGTTTTTGTTTTAGCATTAAGCTTTGATTTTTTTTCTGCAATCGGCTCACCTTTAACGCGCACATCAGCTAATGTTGAGCGAATAACACGAATATTCATACTCTCACCAATTTCAACCTCTAATTCACCACTCTCGTCGTGAACCTTCGTAACTTTGCCGATGATACCACCACCCGTTATAACTGTATCACCACGACGTACTGCATTAAGCATTTCTTGGCGTTTTTTCATTTGAGCACGCTGTGGACGAATCATAAAAAAATACATAATTGCAAAAATTAAAATGAGAGGGACAGCGCTAGCAAATGAAATTCCACCGGAAACATCGCCTGCAACTTGAGCATAAGCGTTCGTAATAAACATTTTCATCTCCTATAGTTAAACCTCAGGTATTTCCCACTCTATTAAAATGAAATTCCGATACAGAAAAAATTCCTAAAGAATTTATCATAAAAAGCAATAACTACATAATCTAATCACAGCTTTACAAAAATGCAATAAATCCTTAAGAGATAGAATACCAAAATACAATGAGAAAAATCTTTAAAATAGATTCACTTTCCCCTATTATATATCCTAAAATATAAAATTTTTCACTAACTCAATAAATTATACAAGATAATTTTTCTCATGAAAAAACTTTAATTTATATAGATAATTTATCGTTTTTGATATCGAATGACAGATCTAAGTACAGTAAAATACTCTCATTTCAAACCCTCTGAATTAATCAAAACGATTTTCTTGCACGTCTCACATATGAAATGAGCCTGTAGATAAAAACTTTTTAAGAAAAGCGTGAAATATCTCTTTTCATGCTTCTCTCAAATGCAAGAGCAGTTGGAACACTGAAAGCTGACAAATAGTATGATGCTATTGCCTTACACTTTCATAAACACAAAGATGGTAATATCTAACGCTCCAACGAAATACTCTGATTAAACCAATGATTTTTTGCTGCAATGTTATTGATTTAAGAAAATCAATTGTTTTTCATGAAGTTTCTATAAACTGTAAGACTATTCAAATTTTAAAGTCATCAATCAATTAGTTTTCTAAATATTTAAGGGGATCAACAGGTAATGAATTCTTACGCATCTCAAAATAGACACGTGGCGTTTTAACATTTCCTGAAACACCAGATTTAGCAATCTCATCACCGCGTCTTATCCTTTGTCCTTTGTTAACAACAAGTTTACTGTTACATCCATAAATAGTGATAATATTATTTTCATGTCGAATCATCACAACATTACCAAGCTCTTTTAATCCATCTCCCGCGTAAATAACAACACCATTTTCTGCCGCCTTTACCGAAGATCCTTCCGGCACTGCAATATCTATTCCTCGATTCATTACTGTTCCCTTTTTTTGACCGAACTGGCTTAACAAACGCCCTCGTACTGGCCAACGCATCTTAGAAATTCCTGTGGCTTGCGGAGTCGTCATATTATCTGTATTCGTAACAGTATTTGACAAACCAGTCTCATGATTCAATTGCGTCATCTGTTTAGAAAAATTTTTCTCAGAACTTGATTTGTTCATCTTTGCAGAAGGTGGCGTTATTACAGGAGTTTTATATATAGGAGAGGACTTCTTGTTTTTTATAGAGGACATCACTTGAGATTGGAAGGCAGATTCTGTTGTTGACACTGCCCAATCGTTATTATTGTGTGCATTTGAAGCTGCTAATGTACGCCTGCTTGGAACAACAAGTACCTGACCGATATAAATGGAATTACTGTTTATACCATTTGCTGATTTTAATGCCTCAACACTAACCCCTATTTGTCGTGCAATACTGAGCAGTGTATCTCCACTCTGGACAATATAAGAGTTCCGCCGAAAAATAGGAGATTTATCCATTTGTGAACGGGAAAGTGTTCCAAGATTACGTGGAGGGGCCCCCATAACGCGACCATCAGAAGAAGTTATCCTACCTTGATGTGGAAAATTATAGGGAGAATTGTCATCTCCCCACGAATCATCGCTTGATTCCACAGGCGGCAATTCAGTGCTTTGTATCATACCACTACCGTACGATAGCATTCGCGGATCTGTAGACATAGTACTCGATATATTTGATTGAGATGATACCGTACGATGAGAGACAATATTGGAAAAACGCTGTGTACCAGAACTACAGCCAGCAACAATAGTTACCACCGCTAAAAAAGTTATTCTCTGAAAATTATGCTGGAAAATATTATCCAAAGCTTTTAAACACATCGTTTCGCTCACTCATCAATAATCAACTCACTCTATTAAAGCTTTTTTAAATTACCGAAGAGTTAAAATGAGATGTTTTATTCATAAATATCTTTATATAAGATCAAAATGAATTTAACGTAGACAATTTGCAGCACTTTCTTAACTTTCAAAAATTAAAGTATCTCCGCAATGCCTTTAATAAAAGGTTGGTAACGCACTTGAAACAGTTCTAAACACTCAAATCGACTACCAATTTTTGTATAGCGCGTCACCGTTTGTACCCCTTCGTCAGGTCCTATCGCCTGAATGAGAATTCCGTTTTCAGCTAAAAGTTCTAAAAATTCCTTGGGTTCATCAAAACGTGATGGCCAAATAAGAATGCGATCAAATGATCCCAAGCCTGTCACACTATGACTTCCATCAATCTGCCGTATAATAATATTTTCAATTCCTAAAGTTTGAAATTTTTGGCGCGCCAAATCAACAAGCGTTTTATAACGATCAATCGTTGTCACACGGTCACTCAGACATGCCATAAGCGCAGTACAAAAACCAGATCCTGTACCGATTTCTAAAACGCGATGCCTTTTTTTCAACGATAATGCCGAAAGAATTAAGAGTTGTTCTTCCAAACGTTCCATATATTCACCACACTCAAGGGGAATAACCTTATTATCATAAGCACTATTAAACCAAGGAGCAGAAACAAACTGTTGACGCGGAATTTTCTCTAATGCCGAAAAAAATCGCACGTCATCAATGCCTTTGCTACGCATTTTCAGTACAAGAGCGGCTAACTCCTCACGAAATTGTAAAATACCCTTTTGCCCCATAGTATCATTCAATCCCCAATGGAGGTGCACTTTTATTATACTGACAAACTGCTTCTTTTAAAATGGCAAAAACTTGCGTTTGCATATTATCACCTCTTGGCAATAAACGCATATTGTCTCTCCTTTCGTAAAATTAAGCAGTAATACAACGCATGCCTCCCATATAAGGTTGTAAAACATCTGGAATAACAATTGATCCATCAGCCTGTTGATAATTTTCAAGCACGGCAATAAGACAACGTCCAACAGCTGTACCAGAACCATTAAGGCTATGAACAAAATGCAATTTTTTATCGCCTTCTGTACGATAACGTGCATTCATACGACGACCTTGAAAATCTCCACAAACTGAACAGCTAGAAATTTCACGATAACATTCTTGACCAGGAAGCCAAACCTCGATGTCATAGGTTTTACGTGCTGCAAACCCCATATCACCCGTAGAAAGAACCACTGTGCGAAAAGGCAAACCAAGTCGTTTTAATATATCTTCCGCACATTCTGTCATACGTTCTAATTCAATTAAAGACTGCTCTTCACTGGTAATTGAGACCATTTCAACTTTCCAAAATTGATGCTGACGCAACATACCGCGCGTATCACGACCGGCTGCTCCCGCCTCTGAACGAAAACAGGGAGATAAAGAAGAAAATCGCAGTGGTAAATCTGATATTTCAAGAATTTCATTGTTGACCAAATTGGTTAATGGCACTTCTGCCGTAGAAATAAGCCATCGACCATCTGTTGTACGAAAAAGGTCTTCAGCAAATTTCGGCAATTGTGCTGCTCCGTAAACAATCTCATCACGAACAAGAAAAGGTATTGAGACTTCTGTATAACCATGCTCATTGACATGCACATCAAGCATAAATTGACCTAATGCCCGTTCTAGCCGTGCTAACGCCCCTGAAAGTATTGTAAAACGTGTTCCAGACAAACGACTAGCTCGTTCAAAATTCATCTGCTTGAGATCTTGACCAAGATCAAAATGTTCCTTTGGTGTAAAATTAAATGTTGGAGGTGTACCAAAATGTCGAATGACGACATTATCACTTTCATCTTTACCTTCTGGAACATCATCTAATGGAATATTTGGAAGTGCTGAAAGAATTTTTTCAAGACTCTCCGTCAGCTGTTTTTCTTCCGCTGTTGCAGAGGAAAGAAAGATTTTAATCTCTTCACCTTCAGCTCTAAAGCTTTCAGCCTTTTGCTGATCAGATACCGCTAAAGCCTGTCCTATTTTCTTTGAAACCGCATTGCGACGTTCCTGCGCCAATTGTACCTTAGCAATATGCGACCGACGTGCAAGATCAAGTTGTATTAACCTCTCAGCTTGCGGCTCAAGACCTCTACTTACGAGTGCTTTATCTAATTTCTCAGGATTGTCACGAATCCACTTAATATCAAGCATAAAAATTCCTCATTTATATTTTTTTATTAATTTCTTATCGCATAAGATTATACACTTTTCTTAAGCGGATTTTCTTCTCTTTTCTATACTGTAAGCAATTAAAATTGAAATCTCGTAAAGTGCTATCGTTGGTAAAGCCACTGCAAACATCGTAAAAAAATCCGACGGCGTTATGATTGCCGCAATGATAAAAGAAAGTAAAATAGCCCATTTTCGTTTAGACGCCAAATCATGAGACGTTAAAAATCCAACTTTTGTTAAAAGACTGATGACAAGAGGTAATTGAAAAATCAAACCAAAAATTAGGATAAATGATGTCATAAAGCCCAAATAATCAGAAATACGCACTATAAACTCTATTTTCAAATGAACATCTGGAAGAAATTGTTGAGAAAGGCTAAACCATAGTATTATTGGCGCTAATAGACCATAAACAAACGCTCCCCCAATACAAAATAAAATAGGCCCCCCAATGAGAAATGGTAAAAAAGCCATACGCTCATTTTTATAAAGCCCTGGTGCAATAAAACTATAAAACTGAAAAGCCGTATAGGGAAAAGATAAAATAATTCCCCCAAAAGCAGAAAGCTTCATCTTCGTTAAAAAAGTTTCCCATACTTGCGTTGATTGCAAACGAATATCCTCAGGATTACCCCCTGCTATTTTCATTGCCCACTGATACGGCCATAGTAAAAAATTTAAGATATAATCTTTAACAAGAAAACACATCATAAAAGCGATCATAAATGCAACTAGGGCAGCAATAATTCGCTGACGAAGTTCGATTAAATGTTCTAAAAGTGGTGCCATATGGGCATCAACTTCATCTTTCTTAACATTCATGACACATCTTCTTTATCTTTAGAAGCTATAGATCCTGTCATATCTTTATTGGTTACGTTGTGATCGCATTCCAAAAAATCTTTACCTTTTTCTGATTTATGGTGTGTTGCCTTAACATCCAAATTATCGTGGATATCTTCTAATGTATTTTGAATGGGATCAAAAGTCTCTGTCAACTTCTTGCTTGAATCGCTAATATCCGAATATGTTTTTTGCAAATCATCGAGCTCGATTTGTCTTATTGCATCATCAAACTGATGACGCAGCTCTTTTGCCATTAAACACATATGAGCTCTTACCTTTGCTATTGTCTTTAATATTTTAGGTAAATCTTTCGGTCCAACAACAATGATGAGAACAAGTAAGATTACGACAAACTCTGGTCCATCAATCCCAAACATCTCTTAATTCGACTTCCTCATCAAAAAATAACGCACAATGATGATTACGTTTTTGTTATTTGACACGCTGTTTTTTAGCAACAGATGTTTTGCTTCTTTTAGAAGCAGAAGAAGCCTTTCTGCGCGCTGTTACATGTTTTACCGATAATGGCTGAGATTGTTGAGATTCTACATCAATTATTTGGGAAGTAGTAGCCATTTCAACTTTATCCTCAATGCCATCATCTTCTTCCTTCATATTTTTTTTGAAGGCTTTAATTCCCTTAGCAACATCGCCCATTAATTCAGAAATCTTACCGCGACCGAAAAGCACAAAGATAATCAGTAAAATTATAATTAAATGCGTTGGTGAAAAAATATTACCCATTACTCTCTCTAACTTTATGCTTTTAAATTTGATTTCATTTATTCATGCTTCCTCTGAAGAATGTATCAAATATAATATCTTAATTATATATTTTCTTCTTAACTTAAAAACAATCACACGCTTTTATTGCAAAAGAACTTTTTATCATCTCATCCCTTCTTAGCGTATTATAACACAAACCATTCAAAAATGATAAACCGCTTCATATAAAATTAAAAAAGCTTAAAAACTTTTCTAAAATAACTTCATCTGATCTCTTAGTTACTCATCTTCCTGTAAATACTATAGCTCATGTCTTTCCTTTTAAACAATGTTGTACGTATCATTACAAATATTTCCTCCAAATTATCCATTACTGATAAAAAACATACCATGCTGTAAAAAAATTTACGTATTCAATTAAAAAATTCAGAAAGAAAAATCTCTAAACAACTTTCTTGACACATCATCAGTCTCTTTAAAAACTATCATCTTACGCATAAGATTTATTCTTTGCGTTGGTGGGAATTTTATCATCCATTATTCCATATACAATACGAAATATAAGCCATCATCGCATTCAATTAAATATCTGACGTGTGGATAAAAACTATTCGCGGAAAGAGTAAAAATGCACTTTATGAATCAGGTCAAGTGCCAAGAGGTATGGCCAATACTAAAAAATAAAAATGGTACCAGCTTGCGCCTTTATTCAGTAAAATACCTCCATATAACCAGCTCTTTGAACCGCTGCATGCCCTAACTATTACAAGTCTCCGGATTCTGGGCATGCGTTCTCATAATATCATGTGCTTAACTTATCTCAGTATTGAAAACAGAATGGGCATTAATAGAAAATTACATCCAATCAAAAGCATGGAATCGAAGCACAATCCATGTAAAAGAATTTCTTATCCTAGTCTTTTTATAAGATTATCTCATAAAGCCGCTAGATAATACAGTGTTAGAGATAGATACACCTATTTACTTTAGTTAAAAACCTCTCATTTTATTGAGATCGCTTGCAGAGAACATATCACTTTTTAAAAGTTTTGTTTTAGCACCATACACAATAATCTAGCCATTTAGCATGTATAATATAAAGCTTGGGTTTCGCTTAAACCAATGAGATTCATCCACACTTTTATAAAAATCTATCACTATAATACCAGCACTTTATTGCTCTATCCATAATTTTACGCTCGCTAAAAAAACTGATAAATGTAACAATGTTTTTATCAAGCATTTTAAATTCTTTAATCTTTAAACAAGTAAATTTATGAACGAATTTGAAAGATAACCTTAAATTTTTTAACAAACTTCACTAATATTCTCGTTAATTGCTTGTCTTTTATAGTTTTCCTGAAAGAGTCCGCGATCATAAGAAACTTCTCTTACAACATAACTATCTCTATTGAAATGTTTGCCCTCTCCCTATCTATTTTTCATATAAAAAAATTTAAGATCTTAATGATGAATCTCATAATATGAAAATAGCCCAGTGAATAAATGCTCCTATGACATTAATATTTTTCTGTAGGGTATTATTTGGGAGTGAGGGTATTATTTGATTTCTATAAGAGTATTTTTATGGATATCAATTCTAATATTCTATGCTAATAATCCGGTACAGTTATACATATGATAGAGTTTATTCCATGAATTATCGGCATATTTATCATGCTGGCAATTTTGCTGATGTTTTTAAACACATTATTGTCACTCGCATTGTAGAATATCTCAAACGCAAAGAAAAAGCTTTTCGCGTTATAGATACGCATGCTGGAATCGGTATTTATGACCTTTCTTCTTTAGAAGCACATAAAACAGGAGAGTGGCGCGAAGGTGTCCAACGGCTTTTTTCAACTCCTATCCCAGAAGATTTAAGAGCACTCCTTTGTCCATGGTGTGATATCATTGATGCCCTTAATAAAGGGGAAAAAGAAATTGTATTTTATCCTGGATCTCCTGTTCTTATTCGTCAATTATTACGGAAACAAGATCGCCTCACCGCAATAGAATTGCACAACGAAGATTATCATATTTTAGCAAAAAACTTTGCCGGAGATTATCAGACAAAAGTTCTGCATTTAGATGGTTGGCTTTCCTTGAACGCTCATGTACCACCAAAAGAAAAACGTGGCTTTATCCTTGTTGACCCTCCCTTTGAAAAAACTGGAGAATTTTCCCGCCTTATTGAGGGATTAATGAAAGCCTATCGTCGCTTTTCTGGAGGGATCTACGCTTTATGGTATCCTGTTAAATATGATAAAGAAATTGAAAGTTTTCTTCACGCGCTTTATCAAACTAGAATTCCTAAGATTCTACAGCTTGAAATGCGTATCCGAAAAAGCTCAAGTCCACCGACAATGAATGGAAGTGGTATGATTATTATTAACCCTCCTTATCTTTTGGAAGAAGAAATGAAAAAACTCAGCCCCTTTCTTATCAACCGTCTGGGACAAGATGAAAATGCCCAAATAACGCATAAGTGGCTTCAAAAAGAACATCTATTATGTTAAATCTTTCTCTATATTTTTTCTAAATCAAATATCATGTTGTAAGATACAAACGCATTAAATGATAAAGTTCTTTGATTTTTTAGATAATATCAACATGTTATAATGATATGCTAACAACGATCAGCGTGAATTAATTTTTTCCCTTTTAGAAAGTCTATCCTCTTAATCATTATAGATTTCCTATTCCAATCATTTTAATGGATAAATTGAGCAAATTCATAAAACTATTTTAGAATAACAACTCTTATATTTTTTATAAAAGATCGGCTCTCTAAAATCATACTCTTATGCTATAAGATTTTATTGATAGAAAAAATTATAAAGATATAAATAATCATTATTTAATAAAAAAGAATATTTCATATATTAAACAACAAGCATATTCTTAATAAACGGAATGGTCCTGAAAAATAATACAAATTGTCCGCAAAATGAAGGGGAAAAGCTTTCTTTTCTCTCTAACATTACATGGAATAATGCCAATCAAAATAATGAGAAAAATCAATTCCAAGGTGTCAAATTCATACAAGAGTTTGTTAGACACCTCCCGCATAAGCCAGGGGTTTACCGGATGATTGGTAAAAATGGTGATGTTCTCTATATTGGCAAAGCTCGTAATCTCAAAAAACGTGTTTCAAACTATACACGTGAACAAGGACACAATAATCGTATTACCCGCATGATTCGCGCAACATATCATATGGAATTTATCGTCACCCATACAGAAACAGAAGCACTCCTTTTAGAAGCCAATCTCATAAAAAGATTGCATCCACATTTTAATGTATTACTACGTGATGATAAAAGTTTCCCTTATATTATGATTACAGATGATCATCGAGTGCCTGGACTTTACAAACATCGTGGTGCCCGAACACGAAAAGCTCACTATTTTGGTCCTTTTGCTTCTGCTGGTGCAGTGACACAAACAGTTCATGTTTTACAACGCGCCTTCTTATTACGAACCTGTACTGATTCAGTTTTTGAAAACCGTACACGCCCCTGTTTGCTTTATCAAATTAAGCGATGTTCTGCACCTTGTACCCATGAAATTAGTGACAATGATTATAAAGAACTGCTGAGGGGAGCAAAAGCGTTCCTTTCGGGAAAAGATCAATCTATTAAAAGTAATATGGTTCAAGCTATGCATAAATCCGCAGAAAATCTTGATTTTGAACAAGCAGCTTCCTATCGTGACCGCTTATCAGCCCTTTCTCATATACAAAGCCATCAAGGTATTAATCCTCAAACGATAAAAGAAGCGGATGTATTTGCAATTGCGCAAAAAGAAGGAATGACCTGTATTCAAGTGTTCTTTTTTCGCATGGGGCAAAATTGGGGAAACCGTGCCTATTTTCCTAAAGCAGATCCCTCTTTTTCCTGTACTGAAATTTTAGCGAGTTTTCTTGCTCAATTTTACGATGATAAACCACTTCCCAAAAGCATCCTTTTATCTGAAGAAATTGAAGAAAAGACACTTCTTACAGAAGCATTGAGTCTCAAAGCAAATCACAAAGTGTCTCTCTCTTTACCCAAACAAGGTGAACGGAAAACTCTTGTTAATCATGCCTATCTCAATGCTCATGAAGCACTTGAACATAAGCTTTCTGAAACAGCCACTCATACAAAATTGCTTCAAGGTCTTGCCAAAACATTCCAACTACCTTTTCCTCCACGCCGGATAGAAGTCTATGATAATTCTCATATCATGGGAACAAATGCTGTAGGTGCTATGATTGTTGCTGGTCAAATGGGATTTGTTAAAAATCAATATCGCAAATTCAACATTCGCTCAATAGATATCACGCCTGGCGATGATTTTGGCATGATGAAAGAAGTGATTAAACGAAGATTTTCACGCCTTATAAAAGAGCATGATCAGTCAAATAGAAGTCATGACATAAAAGATAATGATCTTTTTCCCATTTGGCCTGATCTTATCTTAATCGATGGTGGTGAAGGACAAATCAACAGCGTACATGCAATACTTGCTGAATTACAATTAAATGACCTCTTCACAGTTGTTGGAATCGCCAAAGGTGTTGACCGCCATGCGGGACGTGAACGATTTTTTATAAAAGGTATCCCCCCCTTTACACTTCCTCCACGTGATCCTATCCTCTATTTTTTGCAACGTCTACGTGATGAAGCACACCGTTTTGCGATTGGAGCTCATAGGATAAAACGAAAAAAAGAAACATTCAAAAACCCACTTGATGAAATCGAAAATATCGGTCCGACAAGAAAGCGTGCGTTGCTTCATCATTTTGGAAGTGCCAAGGCTATTGCTAGTGCCTCACTTGAAGATTTAAAAAAAGTTACGGGAATTTCTATGACAATTGCACAAAAAATTCATAACCATTTTCATGAAAAATAGGCTTGTTTCATAACCTTTGCCTTGTTACGTTTAGAAAATATATTCTCTTTCACAAGAATTAAAAATGGCTCCATGAAAAATCATACTTTTTCTTTTCCAAATATTTTAACTTATGCACGAATTGTCGCAGTCCCAATGGTTGTTGCATGCTTTTTTTTAGAAGGGCGATTACAATCAAGTGATATCACCCGCTGGATTGCTGTGTCCATTTTTATCGTTGCATCCATTACTGACTTTCTTGACGGTTACCTTGCTCGTATTTGGGAACAAACATCCAATATTGGTCGCATGTTAGATCCAATTGCTGATAAACTTCTCGTCTCTGCTTGTTTGCTCTTGCTTGCCGCAGACAGTACCATCGCTGGGTGGACACTATGGGCAGCTATTATCATTCTTTGCAGAGAAATTCTTGTATCAGGATTACGTGAATATTTGGCTGAGTTAAAAGTTAGTGTTCCTGTCTCTCGTCTTGCAAAATGGAAAACTTTTGTACAGATGATCGCTATTGTATTTCTTTTAGCTGGACCAGCCGGTAATAAAATTTTCCCTTACACAATAGAGTTCGGCATTACTATGCTGTGGATTTCTGCCCTCCTTACATTGTGGACAGGATGGGATTATTTTCGTGCAGGTTTAAAACACGTTATCCTATGAATAGTATGGAGATTTATAATGATAATTTATCTTTTTGTACTTAAATAAAAGACGAAAATAGCATAAGATTGATTCATTTAATGATAAATCAATAAAACGCTCTTTTGCACATTACAAGTAAGGGTGGCATGTAGATAAAAGCTCTTCAAAAAAAGAGTAAATAGATTTTATATTCTTGCAAAAGCAGCTGCAATATTAAATGCTAACAACGATGAATGCTCCCTATGCTTTCAAAAAAGTCTATAATCTCATAAGCAAAAAACCGAAATATAGTGTTTCGGATTTTTGCTTCTTATAAACTCTTGATTAACCAACAATTTCTACCTCAGAAAACCAAAAGGCGATTTCTGTTTTTGCCGTTTCAGCGCTATCGGATCCATGGACAGAATTTTCGCCAATCGATAAAGCATGAACCTTACGAATTGTCCCTTCTTCTGCATCACTAGGATTCGTAGCCCCCATTACTTCACGGTTTTTAGCTATTGCATTTTCGCCTTCCAAAACTTGTACAACAGTTGGACCAGAAGACATGAATTCAACCAATTCACTAAAAAAAGGGCGTTCTTTATGAACAGCATAAAAATTTTCAGCCTCACGTTTGCTCATCCAGACACGTTTAGACGCAATAACACACAAGCCCGCATCCTCAAGCATTTTAGTAATTGCGCCAGTCAAATTACGACGGGTTGCATCTGGTTTAATCATCGAAAAAGTACGCTCTAAAGCCATTTAATCACCTTTATTTCATTTATAATATTCTCTCGCCATTTCTATAGCGAGCAAGAAGCGATTTGCCAAGTGACTCTGCAAAAATCTACACAAATTCTCAAAAATATAGAATGAATTATAAAGAAAACTTTGATAGAAATACCTGTAATTTCTCATCCCATCATAAAGATGCGCTACCGACTCTCAATAAACATTGAACCTTCTTGTATAATCTTAAATGCCTCTCATCAAATTTATCATTGAAGTCATAAGAAAAGCCAAACATGCAAAATATATACCTTTTTGAAAGCCTTCTTCTTTAAAGAGGATGAACCTAGATACTTCGATCTAGGTTTGAAAATCCTTCTACACACATTGAGATCAATCAAAAAATAACCATATAATTAAAAACTATAGCGTACACCTAAAATACCCTGAAGAGACTGTTTTGTTTTACGTCCTTT
>NZ_JBHIMK010000229.1:0-1894 GCF_042194085.1 Bartonella sp. MU70NMGDW | reverse complement strand
CCGTTCTATCAAACTTATGTAAATGTGATCATTTCTGATTAAATATACTGTTGATTTCCTGCTTCTTTGAGGCTGGTTTCACCAAAGTCACAGGACATTGGCCAGAGCCTTCCTCTCCACAGGCTGATACGGTGGAACTCACCGCCAAGTTTTTTAAATTAATCGCAGCATTAATGTCTCGATCATGGTGTGTACCACAATGAGAACATCTCCACTCACGTATGTTAAGAGGCAATTGTTCAATCTTACATCCGCAATGATGGCAGATCTTACTGCTCGCATACCAACGATCTGCAATAACAATCTGTCGACCATAACGTGCCACCTTATATTCCAATTGACGGCGAAACTCGAAAAAACTTTGATCTGCAAGGGCACGCGATAAATGCTTATTTTTCAGCAAGCCTTTTACATGAAGATCTTCCAGACAAAATGTACCAAAACGCTGAATTAAATCTGTTGTAACTTTATGCAAATGATCTGTTCTGATATTACTTATCCGTGCATGAAGCTTAGCGAGTTTTTGTTTCTCCTTATAACGATTGCTCGAGCCTTTTTGCTTACGACTTAGCCTTCGTGATAAGCGCCGTAAACGATTTAGCAAAGCCTTATAAGGTTTAACGCCTCCTATGGTTTCTCCTGTCGAAAGCGTTGCAAGTGCATTGATGCCCAAATCAAGACCAACAATAGCTTGGTTCTCGCTCAGTGACTCTTGATTATCTGTTTCAACGCTAAGACTTACAAACCACCGATCCGCTTTACGGCTAATGGTTGCTGACAAGATCTTTCCTTGAAATCGCAATTGTTCTCGCAGACGAACCCAACCAAGTTTGGGAATTCTTATCTTGAAACCTTGCAACTGTATTTGATCATTGGTCAAAGTAAAACGATCGTGCACTCCTTTCTTTCTAAAAGTGGGATATCGGCTTCTCCCTGAAAAGAAATTCTTAAAAGCCACACCCAATTGAATAATTGCCATTTGTGGAGCATTTTTAGTAACTTCCATCATCCATGGAAATTGTTCTCGTTTTAGAGAATTGAATTGTCTACGTAGCGCATAGTCATTAGGCTTTGGTAAATTATTATCTTTCTTCCATGCTTCATATTGCTGCTGCCATTCCTTCAGTGCCCAATTATAAGCAAAGCGCGCGCAACCACTGGCTCGAGCCATGTAGCTTCGTTGTTTATTGTTTAAGTCTAGAGCTATTTTGTGAGCAACAATCATTGCGATGCCTCTACAGCTTGACGAACATTCTCTAATAACTTTTGATTTTTTCTCGAACGACTTCCATAAAGACGAGCACTAAAGACAGTAATAATTTCTAAAATATCTTTGGCTAAATCCTCTTCAAAACTGCTTTCTTCCCCCTGATTGAGAATGACAACCTCAACTTGTTTGGCTTCACAAATGGCGAAGACCAATTCTGCACCAAAGCGCAATAAACGATCTTTATGCGTAATAACCAAACGACCAATTTCATTTTCAATGAGAGCATCCAATAAACGTTTAAGACCTTTTTTACGATAATTCATCCCTGACCCTAAATCAGAGATGAGTTCATAAGTCCAACCTTGGCTTGCGCAATAAAGCTCAAGAACCTGTTTTTGTCGCTCTAAATCGTCTTTTTGATCATGGCTCGATATACGCGCATAAGCAATGGTTTTTCTTTGTGATAGTTCTCTCGAATGAAAAAGCTCAGGCCTAAGCCTAGATAGGTCATAACGGCGGTGACCTCCTGCCGTATGCTCAGAAATAATTTTGCCTTCACCTTCCCAACGGCGCAAAGTGCTAATCGAAACACCCAAAACTTGAGCGGCCTTACCTATCCCAACAAATCTATCCATAATGTATATGATTACACAGATATAAATAGATTACAAGTAAGCTGTTAAA
>NZ_JBHIMK010000228.1:0-1906 GCF_042194085.1 Bartonella sp. MU70NMGDW | reverse complement strand
AACTTAACCATTTAAATGAAAAATAAACTGTCTGTTGATGGGGGACAGTGATGTAAAAAGCACTTTAAGCAAATACTAGGGGAAGCAAATACTGGGGGAATATAAGCCGTTGCAGATCAAAGGAGAAACAGATACTAAAAGTGTCTTTAAGCACAAAGAATAGCAACGGTGGGGGGCGAAAAAATCATCGTTAAGGTGTTTCTGACCATTTTTATCTTATCCCTATCGTGCTTATTTTATCATGGATAGCGGATTATTTGCTTTCTAAAGATTTCTTAACTTCTCTGGAACAGTTGAAAAGAAACTTTTGTCACATGTGAATAAAAAACAAGAATGATGTTTTATGGGGATGTCATCATCTTTCTAATGGGAAGTCTTTTCTAATAGGATTATTTGCTTTCTTTCTTATGAGCGCTTTGTGGAAACTTTTCAGTTTCACCTTTGAAAAGTCATTGTTTTTAGTGGAGTTTTATCATTCATTGGGCTTATTATTGGGAGGCTGGGGTTTTCTTATTGGGCGCTGTACCAAGATGTCTGATGTAGATCAGGCTGCTAAACATATCTTTATCCTTTATAAAGGATTTTGTCTTCTTTTTGAGCGGTACAGAGCTTAAAAAACAAACTTTTCAATGGGCTTATAATAGCATAATATCCTTATCTTTTCAAATAAAATATGGTTTATCGGCTAAAATAAACTGTGACTGATCTAGCTATTTGGTTTGGTGTTTCCTTTATGAGTATACTTTATAGAGTATAAAATTTTCCGTTTTAATGGATCTCATCATAAGACGAGGGGATGTCGTTTAAAGGAAAGGATGCACTATCGAAAGAAGCGGTTTTTATAAGTGGAAAATGCCTTTATAAAAAGATGCTTTTATAGGAGATGCCTTTATAAATGTGGGGGCTATGTGGTGCGAGATATTTCATCTTTAATAGATATTTCATCTTTAATGAAGAATTTTAAAAATGAAGCCTTTTTGATTAAGAAGCTTTCAAATGAGAATTGAAAAATTTCAAAGCTGCTGTGGGCGCATTTTAGATAATCGGTTGTTTGGTTTGATCTATGGGGTGTGCTTATTGTTTCACGCCTTTGTTTATCGCGTTCTTGTTTCTCACATTCTGGGGGCACATCCCTCATGTTATACGCAATCCCCCAAACAGAATATACTTATTGTTGCATATTCACACGCTTGTTTTCAAGAGACATCTTTTACATGTGCACGCGCTCATTTCACGACGGTGGCTCAAGAAGGGTATCATGGTAAAGCTTTCATGATAATATAAGTCTATTGAGTATCATCATTTTTAGGCTTCATAAAAGCGTAAACTGGTTTCATCGCATACTTTGCCAATCCACAATATGTATTACAGCTCTTGGCACTTGAGACGGTTTATAAGAGGCATTTTTATTGTACAATTTCACTGCGCATGGCTCTCCCACTTTTTACGTACAAGTAAATAATTTTGATTGATTCAACAGGGGATAGATTTGAAATGAGAGAATTTTACAGCATTTGGGATGTGTTGATTATCAAGATACAAAGCCGCTTGTGAAAATGTTTTTCATCTTGTTATGCCATAAAATACTGTCATTTGAGGCGGATATAGGAAGGTTTATGAGGCATTATAACGTTTGACGCATTAAGTGTTAAAATTAGGGTGCCAATGTTAAGGAAGGAGTTGTCCGTAGAGCGCTTTATGCAAGTGGAACCCATAAGTGCTCAGCAGGCAGAGTGCATTTAAGAGCAATGGGATTGTTTACAAATTGATGTGGGTTTTAAAATCTTCATTCTTTGAGATGAGCAAGGAATATCATCATCCTTTGTTTCATATATACTCGGCTTCATTTAAGCGGTGAAAACACTGTCGTTTATGGTGGGCATGTCAGTTTTCCACATGAGATGTT
>NZ_JBHIMK010000227.1:0-1917 GCF_042194085.1 Bartonella sp. MU70NMGDW | reverse complement strand
AACTTAACCATTTAAATGAAAAATAAACTGTCTGTTGATGGGGGACAGTGATGTAAAAAGCACTTTAAGCAAATACTGTGGGAGCAAATACTGTGGGAATATGAGCCGTTGCAGATCAAAGGAGAAACGGATACTAAAGGCGTCTTTCAGCACAAAGAACAGCAACGGTGTGGGGCGAAAAAATCATCTTTAAGGTGTTTTTTACCATTTTTATCTTATCCCTATCAGTCTTATTTCTCGCTCCTATCATGCTTATTTTTTCATGGATAGCGGGTTATTTGCTTTCTAAAGATTTCTCAACCTTTCTGGAACAGTTGAAAAGAAACTTTTGTCACATGTGAATAAATAAACAAGAATGATGTTTTATGGGTATGTCGTTATCTTTCTAATAGGAAGTCTTGTCTAGTAGGATTATTTGCTTTCTTTCTCATGAGCGCTTCGTGGAAACTTTTCAGTTTTACCTTTGAAAAGTCATTGTTTTTATCATCCGTTGAGCTTTGTTATTGGGAGGTATATTGGGGTTTTCTTATTGGGCGCTGTACCAAGATGTCTGATGTAGATTAAGCTGCAAAATATATCTTTATCCTTTATAGAGGATTTTATCTTTTTTTGAGCGACACAGAGCTTAAAAAACAAACTTTTCAATGTGCTTATAATAGCATAAGATCCTTATATTTTCAAATAAAATATGGTTCATCAGTTCAAAATAACAAAATAAACTGTGGAGGATCAAGCAATTTACGGTAATCTTTTATAGAGGATAAAATTTTTTCATTTTGCTGTTTTAATGGATTTCATAAAAAAGGGAGGTGGTCACTTAAATGGTTAAATGACGGGATGCAATATCCAAAGAAGCTTTATAAGCGGCAGGTAGCTTGATAAAAGAGGCGTTTATAAGAAATGCTTTTATAAAGGTGGGGGCTATGAGGTGTAAGACATTTCTTTTTTAATTTTAAAATAGGGGCTTTTTGAATCAAGAAATTTTAAAATGAGAATTGAAAAATTGCAAAGCTGCTGTGGACGCATTTTAGATAATCGGTTGTTTGGTTTGGTCTGTGGGGCGTGCTTATTGCTTCACGCTTTTGTTTATCGCGTTCTTGTTTCTCACATTCTAGGGGCACATCTCTTACGTCATACACAATGCCTCAAACGGAATATACTTATTGCGGCATATTCACGCGCTTGTTTTTAAGAGACATCTCTTACATGTGCTCGAGCCCATTTCACGACGGTGGCTCAAGAAGGGCATCTATGGTAAAGCTTTCATGATAATATAACTTTATTAAGGATCATCATTTTTAGGATTCATAAAAGCGTAAGCTGGTATCATCGCATATTTTGCCAATCCCCAATATGTATTACAAGCTCTTGGCATTTGAGACGGTTTATAAGAGGCATTTTCATTGTACAATTTCACTGCGCATGGCTCTCCCACTTTTTACGTACAAGCAAATAAATTTTATTGATTCAACAGGGGATAGATTTGAAATGAGAGAATCTTACAGCATTTTGGATGTGTTGATTATCAAGATACAAAGTGCTTGCGAAAATGTTTTTCATCTTGTTATGCCATAAAATACTGTCATTTGAGGCGGATATAGGAAGGTTTATGAGGCATTGTAACTTTTGACGCATTAAGTGTTAAAAATTAGGGTGCCAATGTTAAGGAAGGACTTTTGTTAAGGGAGAAGTTGTTCGTAGAGCGCTTTATGCAAGTGGAACCCATAAGTGCTCAGCAGGCGGAGTGCACTTAAGAGCAATGGGATTGTTGACAAACTGAGGTGGGTTTTAAAATCTTCATTCTTTGAGATGAGCAAGGAATATCATCATCCTTTGCTTTATATATACTCGGCTTCATTTAAGCGGTGAAAACACTGTCGTTTATGGTGGGCATGTCAGTTTTCCACATGAGATGTT
>NZ_JBHIMK010000226.1:0-1923 GCF_042194085.1 Bartonella sp. MU70NMGDW | reverse complement strand
TGGGCGTGTAGCTCAGCGGGAGAGCACTACGTTGACATCGTAGGGGTCACAGGTTCAATCCCTGTCACGCCCACCATTCAACTTTATAGTATAAATAAATTATTGAGTTATCATATTCTTCCAAGGTACGGGATTCGGAAATAAGGTTTTGCAATATGCCTCTACAGGTATGTTTTACGGAGTGTTTCTAATATTTTTTTACGTTCTGATAGGGACTCTTGGGGGAAGCCATCTAAAAGTATCATAAACGTAATAACAGCCTCATTTTGCAACAGATTAGAAGTTTGATTTTAAAATTCTTTCGACAAGCATCGGCTTCTTTTCTAAAAAATATTGTTTATTTCCTGATCTATCCTTTGTTTTTCTTAATTCTTTCATGTCTATTGGTATACACTTGTTGTCCAAGCAGTTAGATATAACAACAGTCACTTCGATAGATATAAAACTCTTAGTCTTAAAACTGTATTTTGATTTTACCAATTACAGATTATAATGAAATGTTAAAAAGAGTAAAAAAACAAGATAAAAGCAAATTTTTTCATTCTGAAAATACATTAATTTATAACCATATTTTATTGTTTGCCATGTTGAATGAGAAATCCGAATATCGTAATGTTTTCTCATTCAAACCTATTTATATTGAATTAATCAAAACCGTCTCTCTTACACGTCATAAAAGAAATTGGTATTAGGTAAAAATTGTACAAAAAATCGCTAAAATGCCGATAACTGCCTCAAGTGCTAAGATCTATCGTAACATCGGCAGCTGGCAAATAGGCAAAGTGTATGATAGTGTTGGCTTATTTCTTCATAAGTGTAAAGATGATAGGAGGCAATGGATTTATCATTGTACCACTCACAAGCGCCAGCGTTAAATGGGCTTTTGTGAGCTTTAAGAGATATCTCTTAAAACAAGCGCGTAAAATGGCATTCTCCTCACACTGTATTCCTATTGAAATAATGATCACCTTGAACCGTATGAGTTTAGACCTTCAGATCTCATCTGCATAACATTTTAATGTAATTGTTATCCAATACTAAAATACCTCTAACATGATGTACAAACTATAAAGAAATAAGAAAAAACATTTGAAAATGTAAATATGAAATCTAAAAATTTAACTCTAAGATACAATCTATCTTCATTCATATAAATACACAGTATACATTCTTAAACCTATAAGACTAAGAAAACCTAAACATTGATGAAATCTATAGCCCTACCTGAGAAACAGTGACAATCACGTTAAATCAAATTGGCCGCAAATGCCTCTCATTGAAAAAAACAATATCTTATCTGGGCGGCACATATAACACCTTTTTATACCAAAAAACTATAAAAAAGTAATTCGGTATGAATCACAGCTCCCAAGACAAGAAGATATTCTTCATCTCTTGTACCGTCTGTAAATTTCATCATAAACAGATATCGTTTTTATTCTTCAATGTTTCATAAACGGTTCTAAATCGAATCCATCATGCCTTGTATCTAATCAAAATCGATCTTACCAATGATCATACTGAAAAACGTAATAATATTATTCATAAAAAATAAAAAAATTACAATAGATGTTTTTTTGCAATATGTTTCCTAAAGCATGTAATATAGTAGCAACACGTGGCAAGAAAATGCAGATGCTACAGTTTCGCAAATGAAAGCGCTTTTTTGGCTGGACAGAAGATAAAATGGCATCCCTTTATACCAAAACAGCCGATAGAAAACGACTTGCAATAGAAGCGATCAAAAAGCTACAAAAAGGTTCGGGATAAACATAAAAATAAGTTAAAAGAAACAATGGAATCAAAATTCCCGAACTTTTATATAACACATTGGTTATACTAAAACATGGTGATCCCGACAGGATTCGAACCTGTGACCCACGGCTTAGAAGGCCGTTGCTCTATCCAGCTGAGCTACGGGAC
>NZ_JBHIMK010000225.1:0-1937 GCF_042194085.1 Bartonella sp. MU70NMGDW | reverse complement strand
ACAACGATCATTATTGCTCATCGCCTTTCAACGATTGCTCGTGCTCATAAAATTGTGGTCATACAAAATGGACAACTAATTGAACAAGGTACTCAGAAAGAATTGCTAGCAAAAGAACATGGGTTTTATAAAAAAATTCATAATATCCAGTTCAAAGACATACCTCCTAATTTCTAGATCCTTAAATAAGATTTGAAATAAAAATGGATAGAAGGTAATGCTCCATTTATAAAAAAGGCTTGTTACCAAAAAAAGTATTACTTCAATCAAGAATTGGCAAAGAATTTATGGTTTATTGAAAATAAACTTCTTGGATTTAGATGAAAACTTTACTCGCTATTTTGTTGAATGCAATTGACTTTAACAGTGAAACTTCAAAAACCCCTTTCCTTCCTTAAATAAGTGTTGAAACATTCATAAATGTTGCGAATCCTAAAAGAGAGAGCATCAAAGTTTGAAAAAATTGCCCCAGATTATGATGATGAATCTGGATTAATACAACCTTTATCCGTGTTTATCCCTGCACTAACAATTTTTTCTCCACACACCTTAAAGGACAAAGATTCTACCCAATCTGATCTGTAAACAATCCAGATTTTTATTGAGTTCGTTCCACTTGATAACAAATCATGTGATTCACTTATACAAGGCTTACCCTAAATATTCACCCTGTGCTTTCAAAATACTTTGTCAAAAAGACTTACATGCCTTATATCACCAAACCTCAAATGTCAGTCTTTTATGGTACAGCAGGATAGGCTCACAATTATAAATTGTGCTGCAAATTATAGATACACTCAGCGTAAAAGAAAAACATTAAAAAAATAAGAGAAGATTTATTATAAAACTTTTTTACTGTTGTAGATTGCTTTAAAGCAAGCTTTGCTGTTTTTTCTACATCCGAAACTAAAGTGATATTCCTCCAATACCTTAACTTCTTGAAGAGTTTATAAATGCACAACGTTAGTGCTTATATAAGGCTATGATTTCAATATGAAAAAAAAACAGATGAAAAGTAAAATGACATTCCTCTTTCTTTTAACCGCCTAAATAGAAAAATACGGCATATAACTCTGATAAACATTTTTACAAAAAATATCTTTTGAACTGCATTTTAATACTTTGATTTATAATCATAATTTATTACTTTACATCTTAAATAAAAGATAAGATGTAATTTGCTTATTGTAAATTTTCTTTATATTTATGATGAATTAATCAAAAGCACTTGTTGTACGTCATAAGAGATATTGGTGTATGCATAAAAACTCTTAAGATAAGCAATAAAAATACCTCTACATTTTCAAGTGAAAAGATTGTCGGCAACATGAGAAGCTGGAAAATAGAATGATAATGCCGGCTTATATCTTTAATAAATACTTATACCTTTATTAACAATGGTAGTATGGATTTTATACCATTCATAAGAGGTACTTTATATCATTTCACAAGCAATCTTATGAAATAGGCTCAAGCCACATTGAGAAATGTTTCTTTAAAACAAGCACATGAATTTGCAACACAATAGTGTTATATTTTGGAGTGTTCTGTTTGGGGGGCTATTCATTATAAGAAAAGTGATCTCATTCAAAAACACAATAAACAAAAATCGAATATTTCAGATATATTTCTTCACGCCTCAAAAAATCTTCTTCTTTTATAGGATTTCTAGTCTATGTATCCTTCCTCAGATTTAGAAATGAGAGACAAAAGACAAAGAATTTATTTTTTAAATTCAATCTTTAATAATCTCTTTCATAAAAGAGACCAATGCTAGAATTTTGTTCATTTCCTATGGCACCTTTAGCTTTGAGATGACGCGAAATATCTAAATTAATTGTTCCTTTCGTCGTTCCATCGGACCCTGCTTCAAAGCCCAAATAAATATTATTGTGTATGTAGCGTCCAATACGTAAGCCTGTATTACCCTTCTCATT
>NZ_JBHIMK010000224.1:0-1950 GCF_042194085.1 Bartonella sp. MU70NMGDW | reverse complement strand
GGAACGCAAGAGTTTGTTGATAACTACAAAAGCGCACTTGCCGAGTTACAAGGGCTTATACTTCCTAAATCAAAAACCGGTAAACTTGTTGAAGGTTCATTTGCATGGCTGCTTAAACAATACTTTAACAGCTCTAATTGGCATAGTTACACTAAAGCTACAAAAAAACAAAAAGAACTCATCCTTATGAAGGTATGTGATACTATAGGAAACATTCCATACCAAGCAATTGAAAAGAAGCATATTATAGCCGGTGTTGAACGGCGTAAAGAAACACCAGCAATGGCTAGAAACTTTCTGAAAGCCCTTAATGGACTTTTTAATTGGGCAATTGACCAAGGTCTTTTAGAAAATAATCCAGCCTTAGGTGTTAAAAGACCAGCCCTTCACAACAAAGATGGGTTTGCTGTTTGGACAGAAGAAGATGTTGAGAAATATTATCAAAGATGGTCCCGTGGTACCCATGAACGCGTTTGGATTGATGTTCTTTTATATACGGGTTTGCGTCGTGGTGATGCGGTCCGCATTGGCTGGAAAGATGTAAAGAATAACATCATTCATCTTAAAACAGAGAAAAGTAAATTCCAAACAGATGTTTTTCTTCCCATTTTACCGGAATTAGCCAAAACGCTTGAAGCAGGTCCTATTGGAGCAGAAACATTCATTTGTGGTAAAGAAGGTAAAAAACTCGTTAAAGAAAGTTTTGGCAACCTTTTTCGTGAGGCTTGTAACGTAGCGGGAATCAAAAAATCAGCACATGGCTTAAGAAAATTAGCAGCAACACGCGCAGCTAACTCTGGTGCAACAGTATCACAACTCAAAGCAATTTTTGGCTGGACAGATGACGCTATGGCATCTCTTTACACAAAGAGCGCAGACCGTAAAAAACTTGCTCTTGAAGCCATAAAAAAGCTTCAAAAAGATGAGGGATAGAGGCAAAAAAACTCAATAGAATCAAGATTCACCTATTCCCTCATATTAGACATAACTATTTTATTTTACTTGCTTTTTATTTGCTCTCATCGCCCACCATTTTATTTTGTAAATAAGTTTTTTGTTCTAAACATACTTATGAATGAATCGGCTTTAAAAACCTTGTCTATTAAAGTTTATGCTTTCTGCCTCTGCATAATTTAGCGTTTTTAAGTTCTATTCTTGAAAAACTATGCAATACCTTAACAAGCTATCTATTGATCTAAGCGTATTGTTCAATAATATTTTCTTCCGTTCCAACTAACTTTTTGCTTATCCCACAAAAAAAAGTATTATAAATACACCTAATTTCCAGTCATATCTGGAAGAGATTTTAAACTGTCGATGCAAATCTTACATAAAACTTTTCCAAATAGTGCAAACCAGCTATTCCCTCCAAGATACCCTTTAGACGCACTAGATATCTGAATAGAATAAATATCTGGAAAGATAAAATAATTCAAAAATACACGCCCGCAAAGAATTTAATATAATTTATCAAATATTTTCAACTGAACCTTTCTTATTATTACGAATATCGGTCGTTAAAACTTAAAAAAATATTGCTTTGTGAAAAATTTTTAAACAGAAAAAACGATCATGTTTAAAAATGAAACCGTTAGATAACACACTCAAAGAATTGACTTATGAAGAATTATTTTAATTGAAATTTAAATAGTTTTACAAAGAACGCTTTAAAATGCGCATTAAAATGATTGACCTTTTACAAGAAATTTGTCAAAAAGCATATCCAGTTTGGAGGGGTGGCCGAGCGGTTTAAGGCACCGGTCTTGAAAACCGGCGTGCAGGAGACTGTACCGTGGGTTCGAATCCCACCCCCTCCGCCACAGCACTTTTATGGTGCTATAACTTGTTGATTTTATTTATTGTAGCTTGCCAGTGTAGCTTGCCAGCGGGTTTTGTATATTTTGCCACTAGGTTTTGTACCAATTTATTTTTTTTCAAAGAGTTTTAAAG